>NZ_JBALQK010000185.1:8696-9540 GCF_036965845.1 Bacillus sp. JJ1127
TCTACTAAGTAGTCACCAACTTCAGAACCACTACCAGGGACGAAGTTTACTACACCAGCTGGTAAGCCTGCTTCTTCTAATACTTCCATAAATTTCGCTGCTACTACAGGTGTTGTACTAGCTGGCTTTAGTAATACTGTGTTACCAGAAACTAATGCAGCTGTTGTCATACCTGCCATAATTGCGAATGGGAAGTTCCAAGGAGAAATGATAACACCTACTCCTAATGGAATGTAAGAGAAACGATTATATTCAATTGGACGGCTTTCTACTGGGATACCGTCTTTTAATTTCAACATTTGACGACCATAATATTCCATAAAATCGATTGCTTCTGCTGTATCAGCATCTGCCTCATTCCATGGTTTACCTGCTTCTTTTACAAGAATAGCAGAGAACTCATGTTTTCTACGGCGAACGATTGCTGCAGCACGGAATAAAATGTCTGCACGCATTTCTGGTTTTGACTTTCTCCAAGTTTGGAATGTTTCATCCGCCACTTGCATTGCTTTTTCAGCTAATTCACGGCTTGCCTTTGAAACACGACCAATAACTTCTTCTTTATTTGCAGGGTTTACAGAAATGATTTTCTCGTCTGTAGTGATCTTTTCTCCCCCGATAAGTAATGGATAGTCTTGTCCAAGATAAGATTCTACTTTCTTTAAACCTTCTTCAAACGCTAATTTATTAGCCTCTACTGAAAAATCTGTAAATGGCTCATGTTTGTATGCTACTACCATTCTTTTTAGCCTCCCCTTAGAAAAACGTTTACATTTTACAACATTATTCTACACGATAATTTAGATTTATTCAAATATTCTTAGACTTATATTTTAAAAATTAA
>NZ_JBALQK010000186.1:0-31918 GCF_036965845.1 Bacillus sp. JJ1127
CTTTTAACAGTGTTCATCTTTTTCTGTATCGGCTTTAGCGTTATTAAATTAGAAACATCACCACATATTCCTATATTATATGGCATTATTGTATTGTTGACATTTGGATTTATTAAAAAAATCTCTTGGTCTGATATGGAAAAAGGAATGATAAGTAGTATTTCAGCTGGTATTCCATCTATTTTTATTTTCTTACTTGTTGGTGTATTAATTAGCGTCTGGATTGCAGCTGGGACTATTCCAACACTAATGGTATACGGCTTCCAACTTGTATCACCAAAAATTTTCATTCCGACAGTCTTTGTTGTTTGTTCAATTGTTGGTACAAGTATTGGTAGTGCCTTTACAACAGCAGCAACAGTAGGGCTTGCTTTTATGGGAATGGGTACTGCTCTTGGATACGATCCAGCCCTTATTGCCGGGGCAATTATTTCCGGGGCTTTCTTTGGAGATAAAATGTCTCCTTTATCCGATACAACAAACTTAGCTCCGGCTGTAACAGGTGTAGATTTATTTGAACATATTCGAAACATGCTTTGGACAACGATTCCTGCTTTCATTATTGCCTTTATTGCTTTTTTCGTTTTAGGAAGTGGATCTTCAGGAAATGTTGATTTCTCTACTTTTACAAATACATTAGAAAAGAATGCAACTATCTCAATTGTTACACTCACACCGATTCTATTACTATTTTTATTCGCTTTCAAAAAGGCCCCAGCTGTTCCAACACTACTTGCTGGAATCGTAGCTGGCATTATCATCCTCTTTATTTTCAAGCCAAGTACTTCACTTGCCGATTTAATGAAGATTATGCAAGACGGCTATGTGTCTAATACAGGTGTAAAAGATATTGATAGTTTATTATCACGTGGTGGTTTACAGAGTATGATGATGTCAATTGCACTTATTTTCCTTGCTCTTTGTATGGGCGGATTGTTACAAGGAATGGGTATTATCACACAGCTTATGAACATCATTTCTAATTTTGTTAAGACGAGTACACGTTTAATTATTTCTACTGCTTCAACAGCAATTGGTGTTAACTTCTTGCTTGGTGAACAATACCTATCCATCGTTTTAACAGGACAAGCATTTGCTAATAAATACGATGAAGTTGGTTTAAACCGACGTAATTTATCACGAGTACTAGAAGATGCTGGTACAGTTATTAATCCGCTTGTACCATGGGGTGTAAGTGGCGTCTTCTTGGCAAACGTACTAAGCGTCCCAACAGTTGATTATGTTCCATACTCAATCTTCTGCCTAGCTTGTCCGGTCGTTACAATTATTGTTGGATTCACAGGATTCGGACTTTCATGGAAGAAAGAACAATCTGTTACCGTTTCTTAATTGAACTCCCACCTTCACTTCGTTTAGAGGAAGGGGTCTTCTCGGTTAAAATGATAAAATTATAAAGAAAAAGAGGATTACCACCACCAGGAATCCTCTTTTTCTTTATTCTGCTCTTTACATGTCGTATTATCTATTTGCTTTTTTTCTTCTAAATAGCATGAACATACCTGCTCCCACAAATGCAAGTCCTGCTCCAATTGTAGAAAAGACGTTTGCTCCTGTTTTTGGCAAGTCACGATCTACTTTGTTTGTTTTTTGATCTTCACTTACTTTTGCTGGTTCTGTTTTATCTTTATTTCCTGTTTCACCAGTTGTCTCTGTTCCAGTTTGATTTCCATCTTGTTTTTGTTCATTTGAATTATTGCCTTCACCTGTCGTTGGTGGTGTTGAGCTATCCCCACCGTTCTCTTCACCTGTTGCTTGATCAGTATCATTCTTTTTCGTTAGATCAATAGCATATTTCGCAAACTCATTTTCAGATGGACCAACATAAGAGATTTTTCCGTCTTTCGGAATATACTTTTGTGCATTTGGTGAAGAATCAAATGTAGTATTTAATTTTTCAGCAGCAATTGATTTAAATGTCCAGTTTTGATCTGCTGTCGGATTAATAACAGGTGTTTCTTGCATATACTTCACAATAACTTGACGTGTTTCATCTTGAGATTGATATACCACTTCACCTTTACTTACACCAGGGAATGTTTGGCTACTACCACGATAGTTGTTTGTTGCAACAATAAATTCTTGATCATCAGTTATCGGTTTTCCATCGTACGTTACATTCACAATACGATTTGCATTTTGATTTACTACTTTTCCATCTTTATCATATTTTGCTGGCTGTGTAACATCAATTTCATATTTCACACCATCTAAAATATCAAAGTTATATGTAGGATAGTTTATATTCACTAATGGCTGTTCTTCTGATTTAGCTGGATCAATTTGATTAAACTGGCCTGCAGACATTTCAAGCCATTCTTTTACTTGTGCACCATTTACTTTTACAGCATATAAAGTATTCGGATATACATATAAATCAGCAACGTTTTTAATCGCTAAAGTTCCTGCTGGAATATCCGTATAATAAGTTGCACCATTTCGTCCACCTGCTTTAAACGGTGCTCCTGCAGATAATACTGGGATTCCCTTATATTTGCTGTACTCTCCATTTTCGGCAAATAGCTTTTCTACATACCATTTTTGTGCATTTGTCACAAGTTGTACAGATGGATCATCTTGTACAAGTGAAAAATAACTATTAATCGGTGCTGTTGTTGTACCAACAGGTGTATTTACATATTTAATTGTCGCTTCATGATCATCTTTGATTTCATCAACTAATCTTTGATCTGACTCTACTAATGCATTTCCTTTACTATCAGCAATCGCACGAACTGTTGGAACCGATTTATCTTTTTGCACTTCCCACTTGCCGTCTACTTTTTTCAATTGCATATCAATAATACCTAAGTTACTACCGAAAACCCCTGGCATTACAACTGGAACACCATTAAACGTATCTGTTACTACAGTATGCGAATGTCCCATCAATACTGCATCAACACCTGGAACTTCTGTTAAATAAAACGATGCATTTTCCATCCCGATATTGTAACCGCTTTTATCAACACCAGAGTGTGCTAATGCAACAATAATATCCGCACCCTCTGCTTTCATTTTCGGAACCATTTTCTTAGCCGTTTGGACAATATCCTTCGCTTTTACTTTTCCTTCTAAATTCGCTTTATCCCACCCCATAACTTGTGGTGGTACAAAACCCATTACACCAATTTTCACCTTTTGTTTTTGACCAGCTTCATCTTTTACTTCTTTTTCCAAAATATGATATGGTTTAAAATAATTTTCATCATTCTCTTCATTATTATCATGATCGTCTTTGTAGACGTTCGAGTTAATAACTGGGAACTCTGTTTTGCTAATTGCCTTATTTAAGTAGTCTAAACCATAGTTAAATTCATGGTTTCCAAGAGAGATGACGTCATACTTCATTAAGTTCATTAAACGATATAGTGGATGTACGTAGTTTCCATCCAAGCCTTTTTGCGCCACATAATCCCCAAGCGGCGTTCCTTGTATCGCATCCCCATCATCAAATAGCACAGAGTTCTTCGATTCTTCACGTGCTTTGTTAACAAGAGTAGCAGTTTGAACAAGACCAACTTTATTATCTTTTTTCGTTTGATAATAGTCATAGTTCATTAAGTTAACATGAATATCTGATGTTTCTAGAATTCGTAAGTTAACTGTACTCTCCTCTGCTTGTCCTTCTGCATAGGCAGCTGTTGGCAATACTTGCGGAGCCATAACGCCTAATGCCAGAGTTGCTCCTGCTAACACTTTCTTTGACTTTTTCACAAAAAATCCCCCTTATAAAATTGTCCCTAATAAAATAAGTTCTCATCAAACTCTAATAAGGTATTCTCTATATTATTACTCTCTTCTTTCTCCACATTAGAGCGATACATCGTCACTTATCTGACATTATCATATCGAACATACTTTCATAACGTCAATATTTTTTGACATCCTTCTACAAATTTTCTGTAAAGTTATTGTAAACTTTTCATAAAGATATAATATGGCCCTTCCATTGCTTATACTGCTGAATATGATACAATTACCAATTACAAGGAGGATAAATTTATGAAAAAAGTCATCTTAACTATTGTATGTCTCCTCCTTCTGATCATTTCTTATTCATCTTTTGAAAAGAACGATGAGACAAAACAAAAAGAAAGCGGAGAAAAAACAGCAAAAACAGCTACTGCTCATTGGATTGATAATCAAACAAATGATTCTTTTTATCATCTTGTGCTAGGCGATTCACTCGCAAAAGGATACGGTTCTACACAAGGGGGATATGCTGAGTTAGCATCAAAGCAAATAGAAGAACAAATTCATAAACCCATTAAAGTAGAAAATCTCGGTGTAAATGGCTTAACAACAGATCGGCTCGTTGAAAAGATTCAATCAGAAGAAGTACAACAAAAAATTAAAGAGGCAAATTTAATTACTATTAATATAGGAGGAAATAATTTATTTCGCTTAAACCGTAATGTAGGGGTTGTAGATGGAATTAAAATGTTAAATAAAGAAAAAACTCATTTTGAAACAGATGTAAAAAACATTGTATCAACAATTCGAACTCTCAATCCAAATGCCTTACTTATTCTATCTGAGCTTTATAATCCTTTACAACTTGATGATTCAATCGCTTCCTATGCAGATATGTTTTTAGATGGCTGGAATGACTCAATTTATTCTATTTCCAAAGCAAATCCTCCATCTATTGTTTTGCCCATTCGGAAGTTAATATCCAATGATAAAAAAGAATTACTGTATGATCAAGTACATCCAAACGATAAAGGCTATGCGATTATTGCTAATGCATTTACAGAGCAAGTATTATCCTATAAAGTGAAACTTTAATCAGTGGGTGCTTTATCTCCTACTAATTATTAACCCTCATCAATCGGTGTTTTACGCGATAAATATGAAGGCTAAGCTAAACAATTCTATTTTTATACAATACTTTTTTTGTTACAATGATAATGGAAGGGGGCCTTTATATGGAATCACGCGAGTGGGAACGTATTGTTGATCATCTTCTTTCGTTAGTGCCTCTTTTTTATCGCAAATTTATGCTTCCTGGAGAGTTTTCTTCTCAAAGGCACATGCCACCATCGCATACACAGGTGTTACTGCTATTGCATGAACGTGGCATATTAGCAGTGTCAGAAATCGGAAAGCGGTTAGCGATTTCAAGGCCCAACATGACACCTCTATTAAATAAATTGATTCAAGAAGAACTTATAGAGCGTCATTATAGCGAAAAAGATCGACGGGTCATTTTAATTTCTCTTACAGCTGAAGGGAAGTTGCTAGTAGGGCAATATCAGCAATTCATTTTAAACAAACTTAAAGAAAATTTTCAAACATTATCATTTGAAGAGCGCGAACAACTCATCCACTCTCTTCAAACGATTCAAAATTTAATTTTGAAAACAAATGTGTAAAGCTGCTTCAAAAAGAAGCAGCTTTACGATTCATAATAGTTTCCATAGTATACATTTGAATACGGCCATGTTGTTAAGTATGGTTTTCGCTCCTGAGAAGGCTGCGCTTGCTGGTATGCTTCAAACTGTTGCCTTGCATACGGAACATGATAATAATTCACATATGGATATACTTGAGGTACATAGTAATAATACATTCATTCTCTCCTCCTTCTTTCTTAAGCATATTCAAGGCAGAAAATGAATGTGACATTCTTTATATTTGTACGAGTGGTTCTCTCACACGTTTTTTTCTTTTTTTCAAACGTAACTTACGGTTCTTTTCATATAAATAATATACGACAAAATAAGATATTACCCCAAACACAGCTCCTAAAATCGTCATTCCAATTAATACATATACTTCACTCTGTAATAAACTCTTTAACATAGTAAAAATATTGCTCGAGAACAGATCGGATATCGTATACGGTTTATGATGAATGATCTTTACTTCAAACGGATATAAAAATTTTCCTAATGCATATCCAACCGGAAACAAAAATACCGGAAGAAATGATATCTTTCCAATAAGATTGCCAATAACCGCTGCTGGAAAAGACCCTTTCGCTAAGCGTACAATTGGATAAAACATAAGATACACGAGCGATGCCGTATAAATGACTAACATTTCCAGCCCAAATCCAATTGCAAATCCCAATGACACTTTCCTCGCTCCTTCTGGTGAACGGAGCAAGTTATAATAATAAAATTTCAGTACTCTCCAGATTCGCTGAAAAAACGAATATGTTTTTTTATTTGTGTGCACAATTATCATCTCTTTAATCGTATTTTCTCTTCCTAGTATGCTCTTACCTATTACTAGAAAACAAACTTATTCATCTTTTCCTTATTATAAAGGATATAAAGGTGATTCACCAAGTATACATCAGACATTTCATCACAAAAAAACCTCCCCCATTAGGAAGGTTTTTTGATATTTTGGAACAAACTTACTAATAACGCTTTTTGAGCATGTAATCGATTGTGAGCCTGCTCAAAAACAACAGAATGAGAGCCATCTATAATTTCACCCGTCACTTCTTCTTCACGGTGGGCAGGTAAGCAATGCAAGAAACGATACGTTGTCTTAGCATGCTGAACGAGATTCTCGTTTACTTGAAACGGTTGAAATAATGCGTACTTCTCTTCTGCTCCTTCTTGGCCCATACTCATCCAAACATCAGTATAAATAAAGTCTGCCTCTTTCACTGCCAGCTCAGGATCATGCAAAATTTCAATCTTTGCACCCGTCTCATTTGCAATTTCTAACGCATTTTTTATAATTTGCTCATTCGGTTCATAGCCTGGTGGAGTCGCCACTGTCATATTCATACCGACTTTTGCACTCGCTAGCAATAAAGAATGACATACATTATTTCCATCCCCTATATACGCGAGTTTAACCCCTTTAAATGTATGAACTTCTTCATAAATTGTCATCAAATCTGCTAATGCCTGACACGGATGATGATCATCTGTTAGTCCATTGATAACAGGAATACTCGCTTCTTTCGCAAGCTCTTCTACATCCGCATGCGAGAATGTACGTATCATAATTCCATCAATATAATGAGATAATACTTTTGCTGTATCTGAAACACTTTCTCCTCTTCCAAGTTGCATTTCTTTTCCATTTAAGAACATTCCATGCCCACCGAGTTGTACCATCCCCGCTTCAAAAGAAACACGTGTACGAGTTGAATGTTTATCAAAAATTAATCCTAATATTTTCCCTTCTAATAGCGGTTCATGCTTACCCTTTTTTAAATATATCGCAAATTCAATCAATGAAAGGATTTCTTCCTGCGTCAGTTCTTCTAATGTTAAAAGATCTTTCGTTTGTAATTTTGGCACTTGTACAGTTGACATAAAATTTCCTCCTTATACACTCGATAATTTTTTTGTACAAATCACTTTTTTTATCATACATACTGCTTGCTCTAGTTCTTCATTCGTTACAATAAGCGGTGGTAAAAGCCGCACAACATTTGGCCCTGCTTGTAATACAAGAAGTCCCTCTTTTTCTAACTGTTCTATAAAAGGTGTAACATCACCCTTACAAGAGATTCCTATCATAAGTCCTCTCCCGCGAATATCATGAATCCATTCAACATCCAATAATTCTTGTTTTAATTTTCGGAGTACATACTCTCCCTTTTCTTTTACTTCTTGTAAAAATGAAGACTGTTTTATCATTTGTAGCACTTCTTTTGCCGCAGTCATCGCAATGTAATTTCCACCAAATGTTGAACCATGTGTCCCCGCTGTAAAAGAAGGGAGAAGTTTTTTCTTACCAATCATCGCCCCAACTGGAATACCATTTCCAAGCGCTTTTGCCACTGTCACGATATCTGGAGATATTCCGGTCTGTTCATAAGCAAACAATGTTCCCGTCCTCCCTATTCCTGTTTGCACCTCATCGATTACGTAAAGAGCACCATACTCTTTACATAGCTGCTCAATTTCTTGTAAAAAGGAAAGATCAGCTGGCAATACTCCGCCTTCTCCTTGGATGATTTCCACCATAACTGCAGCGACCTCTTCACTCATTGCCGCTCTGAGTGCTTCTATGTCATTAAAAGGAGTATGTAAAAAGGATGGAAGAAGCGGTCCAAATCCTTTTTTCACTTTCTCTTGTCCTGTTGCGCTCATCGTACCAAATGTTCTACCGTGGAAGGATTGCTGAAATGTTAAAACAAGCGACTTTCCAGTATACTTACGTGCAAGCTTCAAAGCCGCCTCATTCGCTTCAGCTCCGCTATTACAGAAAAACACATAATCTAATTCACTCCCCTCTGTTAGGAGTGCTGCTACCTCTTCTTGAATTGAATGAGGAAAGAGATTTGATATATGCCACATTTCCCCTAGTTGCTTTGCTACTTTTTCTACAAGTACAGGATGACAATGCCCTAAATTGCATACTGCAATGCCGGAAGTAAAATCTAAATATTGCTTACCGCTACTATCTATAACTTTTGTTCCACTTCCCTTTACAATCTCGATTCCTCGTCTTCCGTATGTCGGAAAAATATGACTTTTCATACAATGATCACTCCTTTTGTTACCGTGGTTCCAATCCACTCTCCCGTTACTCCAGCAAAATTCTTTGTACCATTCACAATGCTGGCATTCTGCACCCCCATCCTTAATGATGTGAGTGCCGCTTGTACTTTCGGAATCATTCCACCTGTAATCACACCTGTTTCTATCAAATGAAGAATCTCCATTTCATTCGTTTTCATTAACAACTCTTCTTCACACATTACCCCATCTACATCTGTTATAAAGATGAGTTCTTTTGCTCCAAGTGCAGCTGCAATTCCAGCTGCAGCAGTATCTGCATTTATGTTATAAACATGTTCCCCCTGTATCCCAATCGGAGCGATAACCGGAATATAATTCAAATCTAACAATCCTTTTAGTAATGACGTTTCTACACGACTAACTTCTCCAACGTATCCAATATCCGTATTAAGTGGCTGAACTTGAAGTAAATTCCCATCACACCCAGAAATTCCAATTGCATGTAAGCCATGATTATGAAAATTCATCACTAATTTCTTATTTGTACTCCCGCATAAAACCATCTGAACAACATCCATAACTTCTTTTGGCGTTACACGTAGTCCATGTTTCTTTTCTATCGGAATATGAAACTCCTTTAACTTTTCATCAATATCTGGGCCGCCGCCATGAACGACAACAACTTGGTAGTTTTTCTTCAGTTGCTCTATGCATGTAAAAAACACACTGTCTAAACGCTCTAACATACTCCCACCACATTTTACTACGATATACTCACTCATCTCTTTCGCTCCTTATGTACAATAACAGGCATTTATCTTCACATAGTCATAACTTAAGTCACAACCCCAAGCAGTTCCTTTCTCGTCCCCAAGATGTACATTCACATCGATTATAATTTCAGGCTGCTTTAACTTTTGCTTCATTTCCTCTGCAGAAAACGTTTTTGGCTCACTGCTTTGTAACACAACGATAGATTGAACAGCAATATCAACAGTATGGGGCGCAATTGCCACTTCACTTTGACCAATCGCACTAATAATGCGGCCCCAGTTTGGATCTTCACCATACATTGCTGTTTTCACAAGACTTGAACCAATAATTTGCTTGGCAATCTTATTTCCCTCTTCAATAGTGCGAGCGCCGTACACGTTTACTTCTACTAATTTCGTAGCGCCTTCACCATCTTTTGCAATTTGTTTTGCTAAATCTTCACATACCTTTTGCAAAGCGATGATAAACTTTTCCCATTCTGCATGATTTGCGTTAATAGCAGTCGTTTCTGATAATCCACTTGCCATCACAACGACCATATCATTTGTAGACGTATCTCCATCCACTGTAATTTGGTTGAATGTATGATTCGTAACCTGTGATAATGCTCTTTGCAATGCTTCTTGCTCTATATTTACGTCAGTTGTAATAAAACTAAGCATCGTTGCCATGTTAGGATGAATCATTCCAGATCCTTTGGCAGCTCCTGCGATGGTCACTTCTTTCCCTTCAATCATTAGCTGATAGCACGATTGTTTTGTCATAAGATCCGTTGTTAATATCGCTTCATAAAAAGAGTCTGCTTTCTCTTTTTCTTTTGTTGGTACAAGAGATGGGATTCCAGCTCGAATCACCTCCATCGGCAAAGGTACTCCAATGACACCTGTTGAAGCAACCGCTATATGATGCTCTTTTATAGAAAATTGTTTTGCTGCTAACGCTCGTATTTCATACGCATCCTGTAATCCTTTCGTTCCTGTACAAGCATTTGCATTTCCGCTATTTACGACTATTGCTTGTAACTTCCCTTCCACTGCGATACTTTCTTTTGTCACTTGCACCGGCGCAGCTTGAAATTGATTTGTTGTATACACAGCTCCGCAGTTAGCTGGAACTTCACAAACAATCGCTCCCATATCTTTTTTTCCTTTTTTCAATCCTACCTCAGTCCCAATTGCCGTAAAACCTTTCGGCGATACAATTGAGCCGCTCTCTACTTTTATAATAAAATCTGTTTTAATCATCCTTCTCTCCCCCTTATGGATACAGTGGTATGTACTCTAATCCGGTTGTTTCTTCTAATCCTGCTAATAGATTTGCATTTTGGATTGCTTGCCCTGCTGCTCCCTTCATCATATTGTCAATAACAGTAACCACTATAATTCTTCTCGTTCGCTCATCATAAGATGTTCCAATATCACAATAATTTGAGCCCCTTACTTCTTTTGGACTTGGAAATTCCCCTTTAGAACGAACCCGAACAAAAGGAGAGTCTTCATATTCTTTTTCATATAAATGCTGAAGCTGTGTCACCGGAACATTTCGCTTTACTTTCGCATAGAGAGTAACCATAATTCCTCTCGATACTGGTATTAAATGTGTACTGAATGTAATTGGTTTTGTCCGCTCATTCCACTCAGTTAACATTTGTTCAATCTCTGGAATATGCTGATGTTCATTTACTTTATAAATATGAAAATTATCATATAGCTCTGGAAAATGAGTCATTGTTGTCGGTGTTTTCCCCGCTCCTGATACACCAGATTTTGCATCAATAATCAACGAATCTTCCTCAATCATTCCATTTCGCATTAATGGTGCTGCCGCTAGCAATGCTGCTGTGGCAAAACACCCTGGATTGGCAATCAATTGAGCATTTTGAATCGCCGCCCTTTTCCATTCACTTAATCCATATACTGCTTTTTGAAGAGTTTCCTCATTTGCGGCAGGCTTTTTATACCACATTTCATATGTAGCAGGATTCAACATACGAAAATCACCAGATAAATCAATCACTTTTAAACCAGCTGCTAGAAGCTGAGGCGTCAGCTCTGCCGAAACCCCTGCTGGTGTCGCTAAAAATACAATATCCGCTTCTTTCCCTATTACATCCACATCAATCTCTTGCAATGTATGAACAAGAAAATTTCGCAAATGTGGATACGCATTTGTTATGTGTTCTCCTACTCGTGAAAAAGAGTGAAGGGATGTGATTGAAAAGTATGGATGTTGATGTAACAACCTAATTAATTCAATTCCTCCATAACCTGTGGCTCCAATAATCGCGACTTTCATATGTTCCTCCTTATATCGATTCTGTAAATTAAGTATGATTATAATATTGTATATTTATAAAGTCAATTAAATATTTATTAATTTCAAAAAGTTAAAAATCCTTAATTTTACTAGAAAAATAATATAATAACATAAGTATTTATACAAGAATAATGTATACTAGCATTTTCTCTATCCTTCAAGTACAATAAAAACAATACATTTATACATGTGAGCGAGGAAAAACATGAATAAAAAACTAATTGAGAAGATGATGATAAAAAGTTTTAGGCAATACCAATGTACACCTGTTTCAAAAGAGGATCAGGAAGTTTTAATTCAAAGTATCCAAACAATGATTGGTTCAGACCCTGATGTTGATGTGTATGAGACAATTGAAGATATCGTTTATGAATATGTTACAGGTAAATAAAAAATAGGAGATTTCCAAATGGAAACCTCCTATTTTTTACTTAATGATTTACCTGCTATACGTTCAAATAACCCTGGACATAGCGCAAAAAGCTTCGGTCCTATACTCATCCATTTCGGCAAGTTCACTTCACGCTTTTTCGTTTGCATCGCTTTAACAATTTGCTCTGCTACATATGTTGGCTTTAACATATAACGCCCCATATTTTTTACATATGTACCCGATTGATCGGCAAGTTCAAAAAAGTTTGTATCAATTGGTCCTGGATTAATTGCTGTTACATGAATGTTTGTATTTGAGAGCTCCATACGTAAACTATTCGTAAATCCTAATACCGCATGTTTCGTTGCAGCATAGGCACTAGATTTTGGCGTCGCAATCTTCCCCGCTAACGAAGCAATATTAATAATATGCCCCTTATTTCTCTCTACCATATGAGATAATACAGCCTTCGTACAAGCGACTAATCCAAATACATTGACCTGAAACATATCTTTCACTTCTGTCATAGATGCTTCCTCAAACATTTTGAAAATACCAAATCCCGCATTATTTACCAATATATCAATATGCCCTACATCTTGTAATACCTCTGAAAAAACAGCTTCTACTTCAGCCTCTTTACTTACATCTAATACATAATAATAGCAAGGCGTATTATAAGTCGTTTTAATCGTTTGTGTTAATGTTCGTAATTTTTTCTCCGTTCGCGCCATTAATACCGGAATCGCGCCTTGCGCTGCAACTTGCATCGCAACTTGTTCTCCAATTCCACTAGAAGCACCTGTAATGACGATTACTTTTTCTTGTAAACGTCCTGTCATTGTTGTCACCTACTTTGCATAATAAATCAATTGTGGTGACGATTCATCAATCATCACTTGTTGATTATATGCTAAATAGTCCAATTGTCCAACTGTTTCTGAAATCGTAAGTGGCAATTGTTCTTTATATAGTACAGGAAATAACTTTACACATACTTCAAAAGCTGTCATCGGTTTTTCCTTTAGTAACTCCAATACTTTAAATGCACGGGTTTCTTGCTTTTGTAACCTTCCCTCTATTAGCACGTTCACATTTACAATGTCTTCTCCATGACCGGATAAGACACGTGAAATATTCATTTCACTTAAACGTTTCAATGTTTGATTATATTGTAGTAAGGGCCGTGCTCGTTCCGTCTGTCCTTCATATGGTGGCTCTAATATCGGATTTGAAGAAACATGGCTAATTAAAGCATCCCCACCAATTAATAATCCGTCACGCTCTCTGTATAATGAAATATGAGTGGAAGCATGACCAGGCGTTTCAATAACTGTAAATTCCGGTAATGATTCAATTTCATCTCCCTCTCGTACAGTATGAGTTAACGATCTATTACAGGAATATTTAAGTGTTTGCGTCATAAGTAATGCTTCATCATTCAAACATGCTTTTGGAACGCCAAACTGCAATGAAGCCTCTTTAAAAAATTGTTGATAACGTTGCAAAAACTGAGGATTTTTTGTAATCCATGGCTCATTCCAAGGATGCCCAACAATATTTGTATTCTCGGAAAATATATTCAAAAGTCCACAATGATCAGCATGATGATGTGTAATCACTACTGTTTCAATATCTTCTATTTTATGTCCTAAAGCCCCTAATTGACTTTCTAACGCCTTCTTAGCCTCTTCTGTATTTGTCCCTGTATCAATTAATGTTAATGTCTCCCCCTCAACTAAAAACACATTCACTGTCTCAACTGCAAATGGAACAGGAATCTCCATTCGATGAATTGTCACCATGTTTATACCCCCTGTCTCTCTTCTCCGGTTCAAAAATGAATTCCTCTTCAGTTTACAACTTCCATGAAAATTTGTCATTATTTTCAGATAAAAAGGAGGTGTTTTCTATTTAAAAACGAATGTATGTACATTTATAAGTTTTTTTACAAAAAATAAAGGAGGAACATCATGTCTATTCAAAATATTTCCTTTCTCGGTGCAGGATCTATCGCCGAAGCAATTATTGCTGGTTTATTAGATGCAAACGTCGTAAAGAGTGAACAAATTACAGTAAGCAATCGCGCAAATAAAACAAGATTACAGGAATTACATACAAAATATGGTGTCAAAGGAGCTCTTAACAAACAAGAATTACTTGCTCATGCAGATGTAATTTTTCTAGCAATGAAGCCAAAGGATATTGCGGAAGCAATTGTACCTCTTAAAGACTATATAACGAGTAATCAACTCGTTATCTCATTATTAGCAGGCGTCTCTACTCATTCTATTACGAACTTGCTTCAAAAAAATGTTCCGATTATCCGGGCAATGCCAAATACATCTGCTGCTATTTTAAAGTCTGCTACTGCTATATCTCCATCCTTACATGCAACAGAACAACATATTCGCATTGCTAAATCTTTATTTGAAACAATCGGCCTCGTTTCTATAGTAGCTGAAGACGATATGCACGCTGTTACTGCACTATCTGGAAGCGGTCCTGCATACATATATTACGTCGTTGAAGCAATGGAAGAAGCTGCAAAACAAATCGGCTTAGAAGAATCTGTAGCGAAATCACTTATTTTACAAACAATGATTGGTGCAGCTGAAATGCTTAAAGCCAATACAAAACACCCTTCTATCTTACGAAAAGAAATTACTTCTCCTGGGGGAACAACAGAGGCAGGCATCGAGGTTCTGCAAAGCTTTGATTTTCAACAAGCGCTCATATCATGTATTACAGAAGCTACAAAACGATCATATGACCTTGGAAAAACATTAGAACAATTAACAAAAGAAAAATAAAAAACGGAGCTCAGAAAATGAATCTGAGCTCCGCTTTTTATCATAATATTATTTCTTTATTTGCTACTCTTTCCAAAAATCTCTTCTTGTAGGCGACGTCCTGTTGGTGTTGCCGCTAGTCCACCTTCCGCTGTTTCACGAAGAGCAACTGGCATTGTTTGCCCAATTCTAAACATAGCTTCAATAACTTCATCACATGGAATCGTACTTGTTACGCCAGCTAATGATAAATCCGCTGCAATCATCGCATTTGAAGCACCCGCAGCATTACGTTTTACACAAGGCACTTCTACAAGTCCAGCAACAGGATCACATACTAATCCTAGCATATTCTTTAACGCAATTGCCATTGCTGTAGCTGCTTGCTCTGGCGTTCCACCAGCCATTTCAACAGCAGCTGCCGCTGCCATTCCACTTGCTGAACCAACCTCAGCTTGACATCCTCCAGCTGCACCGGAAATACAAGCATTGTTGGCAACAACCATACCAAATGCTCCTGCTGTAAATAAGAATTCAATCATTTCTTCACGTGTTGGCTGTAATTTTTCTTTAAGTGCAAACAATACACCCGGTACCGTCCCAGCTGATCCAGCTGTTGGTGTTGCACAAATGATTCCCATTGCTGCATTTACTTCATTTGTTGCAACCGCTTTGCTCACTGCGTCCAAAATAGTGTGGCCAGATAAGCCTTTCCCACTTTTCATATACTCTTGCACTTTCACAGCATCTCCGCCCGTTAAACCCGTCGGTGATTTCACACCGCGAATACCACGTTCTACTGCTTGTTCCATCACGACTAAATTCTTTTCCATTCCGGCAAGTACTTCTTCACGAGAGATACTTCTTGTTTTCATTTCACATTGAATCATAATTTCTGCAATTTTTACATTCTGTTCTTTAGCTTGTGCCACTAGTTCCGCTGCGTTCCGAAACATGGTGTTTCCCCCCTGCAATTAATCCATAATAGTTACTTGACAAATATTTGATTGTCCTTCTATTTCTTCAATCACTTCTTCAGCCAATAATTCATCTGTTTCAATGACCATAAGCGCTTTTCTGCCTTTTTCCTTACGAGAAACACTCATTGTACTAATGTTAATTTCATGTTTAGCAAGTATAGAAGCTACAGATGCAATTGCCCCAAAGCGATCATTATTCACGATGAGAAGTGCTGGACTTGTTCCTGATAGTTGTAAATCAAATCCATTTAACTCCACCACTTCGATCTTTCCACCACCAATTGAGCAAGCAACGACTTCGATTTCTTCCTCTCCTTTATACAAACGAATTCTCGCTGTATTCGGATGAGGAGCATTTGCTTCTTCTTCAATAAAATTCACTTCAATCCCACGCTCTTTTGCAATCTCTAGCGCACTTGGTATACGTGTATCATCTGTTTCAAATCCTAATATTCCACCGACCAATGCTACGTCTGTACCGTGACCACGATATGTTTTCGCGAACGATCCATATAACGAAATCGTAACTCTTTCCGGTTCATGACGGAACAATTGACGAGCAACTTGCCCCATTCTTGCCGCACCTGCTGTATGTGAACTTGATGGACCAATCATAACTGGACCAATAATATCAAATACTGAGCGATATTTCATCATAATTCCCCCTAAAATTACTTACTACTATTCTATTAAGCTACCGCATCTGTTGCTTTCCCAACCGTACCACGAATTTGCTCAGCTGTACGAATTGGATAGTTTTTGAATACAAGTGAGCCAATATATCCTGAAACAAGACCAGATACTTCTGGTACACGTTTTTCAATTTGTTTTACTAAAAACGATATAAGATAACCAGCAATAAATCCTGGTAGCAATCCAAAGTTTAACACAGAAGCCCCTACAAGGATAGCATAAACAGGTGATACACCCATAGCTAATGCAACAAGAGTCGCACCAGCAACCCCGCCTAGGCTACCAGCTGACTTCCCAACCTCTTTTAAAAAGTCTATGCCAATTAAATCTCCACCAACGTATAACTGGAATGCTTCCACTAAGAAACTTGCAACTGCTGCACTAGCTAAAGCTCCCATTGCCTTCATACCATTTGGTGCTTTAAAACTAAAGAGTGAAAAAAGACTTAATACAACTAATCATAGTACAGTTCCCTTAATAATCTCTATGTTGCCCTCTCCCTTTTAGTCAATTTCGTTTCGTTACGAAAAATGGCTAAAATACACGCTGTAACTCACGAGGAATTGTAATGTGCCCTCATTATAGCTTGTTTTTTGTAAAACGCTTACTTTTGGTGAATTTTAAAATTTCTGATTTCAAATTCATTTATCTTTCTTGTATCAATAATATATAAATTTGCTTATATAACAGTTTTTCAAAACAACCGATATTTTATATTTTCTTACTGTATGTTCAAAAACTTTAAAATCTCTGTATCATATCATAAAGATATTAAATGATAACAGTTATATCTATATGATAGAGAAAAATTTTCTATAAAAAATAAAACAATGGCAAACCTACGTTGCCATTGTTTGTGAAATATTACCGTTCTACTGGAAAACATTTTAAATCCATCGCTATTTCAGTATTCGTAAACAGCGACTGTGCTTCTTGTACCAATTCTTTATATGTATCTCCTTGATAGCGAGAACTAATGTGAGTCAATATTAACCGTTTCACATTCGCCTGCAGCGCAATACGAGCTGCCTGTTCTGTTGTCGAATGAAAATAATCATGTGCCTGCTCTTCATCTGCTGCTGCAAATGTCGCCTCATGTACAAGTACATCTGCATCTTGCGCAAGGCTTTTACTCGCCTCACAATAACGCGTATCCCCTAAAATTGTAATGATTCTTCCTTTTTGAGGTGGGCCGATAAAGTCTTTTCCGTTTAGAATCCTTCCATCATCTAATTCAACTACCTCACCGTCTTTTAAGCGTTTAAAGATTGGCCCTGGTTTCACTCCTGCTTCTAGCAGTTTCTCAACAAGAAGATGTCCTTGTATATCTTTCTCAACAATTCGGTATCCAAAGCACTCAATTCCATGTGACAACCTCTTCGTTTCTACATAAAATTGTTCGTCTTCAAAAACAATACCTTCCTCAGTAATTTCCACAATTTCAAGCGGGTATTTCACATGTGTTGTACTCACTGATAATGCTACTTCAATAAATTGCTTAATCCCTTTTGGACCATACACCGTTAATGATGTTGTCCCACCTTGAAAAGAACGACTTCCTAATAAACCAGGTAGACCAAAAATATGATCACCGTGTAAATGCGTAATAAATATTTTTGCAATGCGACGCGGACGTACAGATGTATGTAAAATTTGATGTTGCGTTGCTTCACCGCAGTCAAATAACCACGTTTCACTTCGTTCTTCTAACAACTGCAAAGCAATTGCCGAGACATTTCTTCCTTTTGAAGGAACGCCTGCACCAGTTCCTAAAAACACAAATTCCACTTTCTTTCCTCCAGCTCTTTATAGAATCTATCTTTCATCTTACGGAATGTTATTTCAAATGGCAAATCAAATTTCCTTAACCGCCCATCTGGACAACTATATATAACGAACGTTACAAATAAAAAACTTAGTAATCGTTCGTGCCTTGTAGTAAAATGATTGTATCATAAATAAAGGGAGCATTTAACCATGAAAGAAGTATTTCGTTTACAAACTGATTTTTCATCTTCATTTGACCGCTGGGTAAGTTCCTTCGTTTCTGATCACCCAGCGCAACTAAAATGGACGACTTTAAAAGAGTTAATCCATGAGTACACAGCATTGCATACAAATCAAACGTTGCCGGAATACATTTCTTCTTCTATCACATATTATGCACAACGTATTTCAACAGCAAACCATTCAGAGATTGTAATTTATGAAAATCCTGCTATTTTATAATCTATAGAGTGAAACTTTAATCATTGGGATCTTACTGCCCGCAAATAGCGAGATAAAAATTAAAAAAAGCATCGAAAATCGGTGCTTTTTTGTTTTTATAAATTTGATTTTCGGTCGGTATCTCTTCTTCGTCTCCACTTGCTTTCTTATCGCGTAAATCATTCACATAATAATCTAAGATCTCTTCTAACTCTTTGATACTTTCCTCAGAATCATTTGAAATTTTGTCGTAATCTTTTGCATATTCAATAGCTATATTACAAAGATCTTGTATCCTATGACTCAGATTACTTTGCTCCACGCCATGCTCCCTCCCAAACTTACTTGATAAACATTACATCACCCTATTTTCACGATGCATAATAAATAAACAACTGGTCATTTTAAAAACATAGTATCATAAAGGAGGAATATCATTGAAAAAACTAAAGACTCTTTCAATCATTTCTTTGGCAACTATTTCATTGTTTGGATGTGCAGGAAATCAAAAAAATAAAGCATTGGATAATCGGCCAAACAATAACGTACAAAATGTTACATATGAGGAGAATAATACGAATACTCAAAGAGTAAGAACTAATCCAAACGATGTCACGAACAATGAAACACGACTACGTGTAGCAAATGAAGCGGCAGATCGAATCGTTGAACTAGAAGAAATAGACAAAGCAAATGTAATCGTCACAAATCGAAATGCCTATGTTGCAGTTGTTTTACGTGAAAACGTAAAAGGCGAAGTCACAAAGCAATTGGAAAAGAAAGTTGCCGATCAAGTTAGAGCTACCGATCCAAATATTCGTCATGTGTTTGTATCTTCAAATCCTGATTTTGTAAACCGCATGAGAGACTATACGGTCAAAATTAACCAAGGCAAACCCGTAACAGGACTATTTGAAGAATTTACCGAAACCGTTCGAAGAGTATTCCCTAATGCTCGATAATAAAGCAACACATTCCTATTTAAGTTATTAAAAAATAAAAAGTGTCATAGGTGTTAAATTACCATGACACTTTTTACATAAATTTATTCTCTAATTTCTGCTGAAAAGATTTCTCCTGCTTTCGAAATAATTGACTCCCTCTTTGCAAAATAGGGGTTCCATATTTATCATTAATCTGGTCAATAACAGCTAATAATGGCTCTTCTTTCGCATCTTCTTCAAATGAAAATAAATCTAGTTGCTTAATTGATTCTGTCTTCCACTCTAGTTCAGTAGCTGTAACACCAAGCAATCGAATCGGATCTCCATCCCAATGCCCTTTCCATAAACGTGAGGCCGCTTGAAAAATATCACGTTCTTCCCAAATTGCATTTTTTAATTGCTTACTCCGCGTTACTGTACGCCGATCGTAGTATTTGATCATAATTTGGATGTTATAGCTGACCAGGGTACGTTTTTGTAGCCTTTTGCTAACTGATTTCGATAATCGCTCTAACATATCAAGCAATTCCTTCTCTTCATCCATATCCTTCGAAAATGTCGTTGAGTTTCCAATGCTTTTATGCTGCCCCATTTGATTTGGATCGACTTCCCTATCATCCATACCTTTTGCTCGTTTTTGTAAATCAGTACCATGCTTTCCTATTTTCGCACGAATCACATGCTCTTCTCCATTTGCTAACTGACCAATTGTATGTATATGAATTTCTTTTAGTTTTTCTGCTGTTTTCTCACCAATTCCATGCATTGCTTCAACAGGACGTGGCCAAAGTAGCTCCTGAATATCTCGTTTCCGGAACACGGTAATACCAAGCGGTTTTTTCATATCTGACGCTGTTTTTGCGAGAAAAAGATTAGGAGCTATTCCAATACTACACGGTAGTTGTAGCTCCGTTAATAACGCTTGCTGAATCATCTTAGCAATCTCAAGGGGAGATCCTAATCCATAACAATCTGTTATATCTAAATAACCCTCATCTATAGAAACAGGCTGTATCTTCTCAGTAAAACGTGAAAGAATTTGAAACATCTCAAATGACGCCTCGCGATATAATTTAAAATTTGGGTGCTTCACAATTAATCCTGGGCATAATCGTTTCGCTTCCCAAAGTGGCATTGTTGTTCGTACTCCGTATTCTCTTGCTTCATAGCTGCATGTTACAATGATTCCTTTTCGCTCTTTTTCATTTCCTGCAACCGCTAATGGCTTTCCTTTTAACGATGGATCATGTGCAATTTCAACTGATGCAAAAAAACAATTCATATCAACATGTAGAATGACACGACCGTTTTTTGGATACATTTCTTTCATGCTTTTCACCCCCTAAAAAAGGAACATTTGTTCTCATTTTTATTATATCAAATTTCATAGAAACAGTGGAGCTTTTCAAATATAAAAACACGTTCTTTCCAATTATATTTTTTGATATACTCAAACTAAGGATGGATAATTATGTAAAAGGAGAGAGTAAGATGAAAAACCATAATAAACTCAATTACACATTCCTAGTTATTATATTGATCATTGCTATTAACTATTTACTACTTCCAATTTTTAATATTAACTCCGCTGCACTTCTACCTCACACAGTACAAGTCGCAACAACATATATACTTCCATGGATTTTTTTATATTGGTTCATTCGCCTTGTGAAGGCAATTGAATCCAAATGAAAAAGAGCGTGTAAACCTACTATAGGTTACACGCTCCCTTAATATTACTTACAATTATTTTGCTACCTCTTCAATAATTGCCACAACTAATTCAGCTGTTTTTGCTAATTCTTCAACAGGAATCTTTTCATTTGTTGTATGAATTTCTTCATAACCAACTGCTAAGTTTACTGTTGGAATACCATGCCCAGCAATTACGTTTGCATCACTTCCGCCACCACTTTGGTGAAGAGAAGGCGTACGACCAATTTTTTCAGCTGCACGTTTTGCAACTTCTACAACATGATCGCCATCAGCAAATTTAAATCCAGGATACATAACTTTTACTTCAACATCTGCTTGACCGCCCATTTCTTTTGCAGTTGTTTCAAATGCTTCTTTCATTTTGGCAACTTGCTCTTGCATTTTTTCATCTATTAAAGAACGAGCTTCTGCAAAAATTTGTACATGATCACAAACGATATTTGTTTGTGTACCACCTTCGAAACGACCGATGTTTGCAGTTGTTTCAGAATCAATACGACCAAGTGGCATTTTTGCAATTGCTTTTGCTGCAATTGTAATCGCGGATACACCTTTTTCTGGTGCTACACCAGCATGAGCTGTTTTCCCGCGAATAATGGCATTCACTTTCGCTTGCGTTGGAGCAGCAACTACGATTTCACCAACTTTTCCATCGCTATCTAATGCATAACCATATTTTGCTGTAATACGCTCACGATCTAATGCTTTCGCACCAACAAGACCAGATTCTTCACCAACTGTAATAATAAATTCAATTTTTCCATGAGGAATATTTTTCTCTTTTAAAACGCGAATTGCTTCAAACATAGATGCTAATCCAGCTTTATCATCTGATCCTAGAATTGTAGTACCATCTGATACGATATAACCATCTTTAATAGAAGGCTTAATTCCTTTACCAGGAACTACTGTATCCATATGAGAAGTGAAGTAAATTGTGTCTACACCTTCTTTTGTTGCTGGTAAAGTACAAATTAAGTTACCTGCACCATGTCCAGTCACACCCATTGTGTCATCTTCAAATACTTCAACACCTAAAGCAGTAAATTTCTCTGTTAACACTTTACAAATTTCTGCTTCGTATTTTGTTTCAGAATCTACTTGCACTAACTCCATAAATTCATTTACTAAACGTTCTTGATTAATCATCAGAATACGCCTCCTGCACTGCGTTAAGTATGTAACAACATTTATTATAACAGAATTTCGTAAAACTTTCGAAAGACAAGACAAAAAACAGATAGTTCACACATCTAGATAACCATCTGTTTTCCTCTACTCATTTAAAAGCACCCAGCGCATATGGTCTTCCCAAATCCCATTCACCATTAACATTTTCCGAGACACACCTTCATATTGAAAACCAATCTTCGTTACAACTTGTATAGATGCTAAATTACGAGGCATAATCGGTGCTTCTATACGATGTAAATGGAATTCTTGAAAAGCAACATCAATTGCTTTTCTAAGCGCTTCTGTTGTATATCCTTTATTTAATTCATCTTTATCCAGCTTATAACCAAGAACACAAGACTGATAAATCCCACGCACAATTAAACTGAAAGAAATACAACCAATAATATTTGAATCATCACCTTTTTTAAAAATCCATAATCGAATTATTTTTCCTTCTGCAAACTCTTTTTTATCTTTTTGCAAACGTCTCTTTTGATAATCTAATGTAAAAAAATCATCTGGTCGATATTCTTCCCATGCTTTTAAAAACTCACGATTTTTGTCGTAATATTGAAGAACTTGTTCTGCATACGACTCATCAATTTCTCTCAATTGCAAACGCTCTGTTTCGTATATTCTCATCATCGTATCTCCATTCTTCAGCTTGCAAAACTTTTTAAAAGACAAAAAAACTTGCTTCCCATCTTGTTTATATTCTCTATACATTTCGAATTTTCCTGTTCCATTTTAAATACACTTCTCGCATTTTGTTCATACTCTCCCCTTGTCCCTGCTTTCATTTCTCGTTACAATGAAGTTGTAACGATTGCAAGGAGGCTCGGTATGAATAAAAAAACACAAAAAATAATGGTATATATCATGCTAATTTCCATGCTTGTAACAACATTACTTGCTGGTGCAAGTATGTTTTGGTAAAAAGGGCGACATGTTCGTCCTTTTTTTACTTTCTACACGCATATACAAACAGGCTGTTTATTCTCCTAGATAGAAAATAAACAGCCTGTTCAATCACAACCAATACATCATGTATATCTATTTTATGACTAATAAAATCGCTACAATACTAAATGAAAATGCCATCATAAGAGCCATCACAAAGCTGGTATAATGCCTCTGTTGGAACGCGCCAATTACAAAGGTTACATTCAGCAATACCATAAATATAATTGATACAAAAAAAGAGCATATATTAAAAATTGCCAATATGAAAGTAACAATGAATAAAAAGCCAACCAAAAATTGCATATAAGAAATCTTTGAATTCAAATGCATATAAGCAAGCCCTTTCTTATCGTCTTTGTATATTCTCATTAACGCATGAATATGTACACATGTCAAGACAAGTTAAATGTGAGAAAAAGCCACTTTGTGTTGACTTTTTCATAAACAATTGCTCCTTTTTCTTTTGCAAGCTGCTCAAATGTGCTTTTTGATTTCACAATCCACACCTTTGTTCCGATTGGAATACGGTCAAATAAATATTCCACATCTTGTTTCTTCATCCGTATACATCCTTGTGAAATATATTTTCCAATTGAACTTGGTTGGTTTGTGCCATGAATACCATACTTACTACCATCAGTCCCCCACGCGTTAAAACCCATCCATCTAGATCCAAGTGGATTTTTTGGCGATCCACCAGGGATATTCTTCGCAATATAATAAGGGTTCTTCGCTTTCATTACAATATCAAAAGTCCCTTCTGGCGTTAACTCATTTGTTTTTCCCGTCGCGACAGGGAAAACATTTTGAATCTTTCCATCATTAATATAAGCAAGCTTATTTGTCTCTTTATTTACAATAATAAAGGGATCTCCAGCGCGTGGATTATCACCAAGAGGCCAAATAGGTGAAAGAGAAACAAATAAGAATAAAGACAGAAGATACGGCATAAGTACTTCCTACCTTCTATATAAGTTCTTTTATATTATCCTTTCCCTTAAAACGACTTTTAATAAGTAAATATTGCTCCATTTCATACACAAGTTGAACAAGTTTGGCACGCATTTCAAATTCTTCTCGTGTTTTCGGAAGAGGCATCTCTCTAAAAATCTCTCTCATTTCTTGTAATTGTCTAAGTGAAATAAGCCCCGTACTCTCTGGACGAATCGAATTCCCCACATTTGTAATCACTTCCGCAATCATATCAGCCTGCTCATATGACCATGATAAGGAAGCTGCCAATGGCATAATTCTTTCTAAAATCTCAAATTGTTGCATGCGCATATCAAAATACCGATAATAATAGTCATCTTCTCTCATAAATTGATTTTCAAGCTTTTTAAAGGATAAATCCTTCGCTTGTTTCAATATCTCCTCTGTTTCAATTAATTCTTTTCCATCCCAAGTGCTATCTCGATTCCGCAAATAAGCAGCCATCTCATATAAAATCTTCTTAAAATTTACTTCCACTTGTTCCTGATACCTTGTTAATTTCTTTTCCGCACTTGGCATATACATATTCACTAATAAAGCTACACTAATTCCGATTGTTATAACTGCAACTTCATTTCCAATCGCTGACCATGTAATATATTTTAATGAATATAAATGCATAACAATAACAGAACTTGTAACAATCCCTTCTTGAATTTTACACATAACAGCTGTCGGGATAAAGGTAAGCAGTAGCAAGCTAATTGCAAATGGTGTATAACCAATTGTTTCAAAAATACAAAACGAAAACACCATTGATAATAAACACGCTAAAAATCGGTGCAAAGAGGCTTGCAGTGATTTTCGCTTCGTATTTTGCACACATAAAATAACTAAGATCCCCGCAGAACTATAAAATTCTAATCCTAAAAGCTGCGCCATAAAGACTGCTATCCCTGTTCCGACTGCTGTTTTCACTGTACGGTATCCAATTCTGAACATATCACTACTCCTATATGTATAAACGTATTTACAATAAGTATAAAAAAAAGGATGACAAACTGTCATCCTTTTCTCTTATTATTCACTTAATTTTTATATGTTACAATATTTTTTGTAAAAATTCTTGTGCCCGTTCGCTCTTTGGGCTTGTAAAAAACTGCTCTGGATTCGCGTCTTCAACTAGTTTCCCACCATCTAAGAAAAGTACACGATCGGCTACTTCTCTCGCAAAACCCATCTCATGGGTTACAATCGCCATTGTCATTCCAGTAGTCACTAAAGACTTCATTACTTCTAGTACTTCTTTTACCATCTCAGGATCAAGCGCAGACGTCGGTTCATCAAATAGCATGACTTCCGGCTCCATAGCAAGCGCTCTCGCAATGGCTACACGTTGTTTTTGTCCACCTGAAAGACGATTTGGATATGCGTCCTTTTTATCCAATAGTCCTACTTTTTCAAGTAGTTCCTTCGCTTTATTCTCTGCATCTTGTTTTGCTATCCCTTTTACATTTACAGGTGCATACGTAATATTTTCTAACACCGTCATATGAGGAAATAAATGAAAATGCTGAAACACCATCCCTACATTTTCACGAACACTCATAATATTTGTTCTTGGATTTGTCACTTCTTCATTACCAATCCAGATTTGACCACTTGTCGGTGTTTCTAGTACATTCATACAACGTAAAAATGTTGATTTTCCTGATCCTGATGGTCCTACAATTGCAACAACCTCTCCCTTCTCAATCGTTGTTGTAATTCCTTTTAATACTTCATTCTGTTCAAATGTTTTATGAAGGTTTTCAATTTTAATCACTTTTCTTCATTCTCCCTTCAATTGCTTTCCCAATCACTGTAAGAATAATCACTAGAATATAGTAAACAAGTCCGACAAATAGTAACGGTTCAAGGTACTTAAATGTTTCACCGCCTACAATATACGCACGGCGCATTAAGTCTGTAGCACCAATTACTGTCACTACTGCCGATTCTTTTGTAAGTGTTGCAAATTCGTTCACAAGTGCTGGTAAAATATTTTTTAATGCTTGTGGTAAAATAATATTTCGCATCATTTTTCCATATGGAACACCTAGTGCCATTGCAGCTTCTGTCTGTCCTTTATCAACCGCTTGAATCCCTGCACGTATTATCTCTGACATATATGCACCCGAATTTAAACTAAATGCAAGTACTGCTGCTAAAAAGGCTGGTATATCATATCCAGTCATTTGCGGAACACCGAAATAAATAATCATTAATTGCAAGACAAGTGGTGTACCACGAAATATCGATGTATATAAATCAGCAGCGATATTTAAAACTCTTATTCTAGCAATTTTACAAAGTGCCAATAACGTTCCTAACACAAAACCAGCCAAAGCAGATACAGCTACAATTTTTAATGTTACTTCTAAACCTTTTAATATATATGGTATCGACGGAGTAATTGCCGAAAAATCTAGATTCATCTTTTGTCATTCCTCTCACAGAAAATAGAAAGGCAGCTTATTTCTCGCTGCCAAACCATTTCTTCACTAATTTATCCATCTCGCCATTCTCTTGCATTTTTTTAATCACTTTATTAAATTCCGCTGTTTTATCACTGTTTTTTGGAAGGGCAATTGCTGCTCCTACTTCTTCCGGAGCTTCTTGAATCTCAATTCCTTGTAAATCTTTCATCTTTTCTAAATAATTTTTAGCAACTGTATCTTCTAAAATGGCAGCATCAAAACGTCCCGCTTGAATTTCCTGTACAACTTCTGGTATACGGTCACGCCCCTCTGTCTGGAAGTTCACTTGCTTTTTAAATTCATTTGCTTTTTCTTCTTGAATAGAACCTGTTTGTACCCCTACTTTTTTATCTTTTAAATCTTGTAATGACTTAATGCCAGAATCTTTTTTCGAAATGATCATATTTTTAGCAACAAAATAAATATCTGTAAAATCTGCATTTTCCTTACGTTTTGGAGTAGGCGTCATACCAGCCATAACAAAATCAACTTTTCCAGAGCTAAGTGATGCTAGTAATCCCCCAAAATCCATATCTTTCACTTTCACTTCATAACCAAGTTCTTTTCCAATATATTTTGCAATATCTATATCAAAACCAATAATTGCGTCACTTTTTGAAGCTTCTACATATTCATACGGTTTATAATCCGCTGAAGTCCCCATAACAAGTACTTTTTTGTTTGTATTCGCTTTTTTTGTTTCTCCCTTACTACAAGCACTAAACATACTTACGATTAAAATAAGTGCAAATGAAATAGATAATAACTTCTTCATGTTTCTTCCCCCTAATAATGTATATTTAAAAGTTTTATAGATTTTTTATTCGGTATCCGTATTGTAACAGTGTTTTTATTTTTATGCAATAAATAAAATAAAAATAAATTAAAAAACCTATAAAAACAATAATAACGGCCTTTAAAATGTATAATAAATTGCATAAAATAAACATCTTATGCATATCCCCTCATCATACAAAATGAAAGAGTAACGAAAACAAAAAAACGGTATGCACATTTTTACATGTACATACCGTTTTTTATCACTTTATTCCACTATTTGTGGGCATCCATACCCCACATTTCACTTTATTATAGTTCTTCACAATGCTCTTCAAAATACGATTGTAATTTTGCGATAACTTGCATTGGTTCATGCCCTTCAATTTCATGGCGTTCGACCATCGTTACAATCTTTCCATCTTTTAATAATGCAAAAGATGGGGATGAAGGGGGATATCCTTCAAAATATTCTCGTGCACGTGCTGTTGCTTCTTTATCCTGCCCTGCAAATACTGTTACAAGATGATCTGGACGTTTATCATAGTGTACGGAATGTGCAGCAGCAGGACGAGCAATACCACCTGCACAACCACATACTGAGTTTACCATTACAAGTGTTGTACCCTCTTTTTTAAATACTTCATCAACCGCTTCAGGTGTTGTTAATTCTGTATATCCAGCAGATACGATTTCTTCGCGCGCTTGACGAACAACATCATTCATAAAAAAATTAAAGTTAACCAAGGTTTTCCCTCCTCTAAATCTACCTATTTGTATCTTACCAGTAACCGTTTCAGAAATACAAGTAAACTTACTTGTTTTCTTTCTAAATACAAACAAAAAAATCTTAGAGCAAGAGCTCTAAGATTTTTTTGTTAATGACCACGATGCTTTCGCTTTGCTTTTTGCACTTTAATAAGACGTTTTTTCTTCTTTTCTGCTTCACGTTGCTCCTTAGCATACACTCGTTTCTCTTGTTTATGCAATTCGTATGATAAACGAATTGCTTCTTGGGCTTTTGTAAGGCGAGATGTATTTATTTCCTTTGATACTTGTCTTATGATGCGTTTTATATTTTTGGGACGTTTCTTTTCTTTCATCTCAACACCACATCTAGCAAAGCGTTTGAAATAAGATAACATCTCTTCATTTACAAATGAAAGTATTTCTTCATCTGATGGCTCAGTGCCAAAAATGTAACGTGCTCCATACAATTTTCTTTTTTCTTTGTGCGTAATGATTCCTACAAAATATTGCCCATCGTGATATACTGTCAATTCCATCGACAGCCCCTCCTAAAAAATTATTCAGAAATACTGGACATCCCGGAGGGGAAGGCTACTGACATAGTATATATATCCATTTTGATTTTCCAGCATATAAGTCACGGCTATAAAGAACAAAAAGTGACCTGCACTCGTTTGCTCTCTTTGTTTTCACTTGGCATGGGGCAGGAAAAGGATCTGACCGCTTCTATGCATGGCCGGATTCTCTCTCCCACCTAAAAAGAAAGGTTTTATGTCGATTTTTCAATTTGCACTTATATAGTATGCGTCCGGACTACCAACCGGAACTGTGATTTTGCATTTCTATAGCTATTATATATTATTACTACTTCCTTTTTCTATTTTCTCATATGTTTCAATCATTTTTTTATGTGATCCCACAATATAGTCAGGAAGCTCTGTTATCGAAAAAAATTTAAGTGCGACTGCTTCTTCCTTATTTATAGACAAAGCACCTTCATACTCATTTGTATAATAGGCTGCCGTGACTGATTGGAACTCGTCTCCATTTGCTAATTTTGTAAAGTAGTTAGCCCCAGAGAACACATTAATTAAGCGTAAATTTTTCACATGAATTCCTGCTTCTTCATACACTTCACGGTAAGCTGTTTCTTCTGGCGATTCACCAAGCTCCATCAAGCCGCCAAGCAACCCCCATTTCCCATACGGTTCTGTTCGTTGTTGTAATAAAACATGTCCATCTTCATTTAATACGAGAACAACAGCACCAACTAAAATTAAAGGGCGATGACCAACTACTTTCCGTAATTCTTCTACATATCCCATCGAAACAAACCCTTCTTTTTTTATTTCGTTGTCCACACTATTGTATCATATGCACAAAATGGTAAAATGCGTATTCATTTCATTTTTTTAACAAAATATTTATTTTTTCCATTTCATCTATCGTTGCTAATTGAATCCATTCAATTGATGCTTTTTTTGATAATTCCTCCTTTGCCCATGTTTCCGTTTTCCCCAATAAAGTGAGCACATCCCTTTGAATTTTCCCGTCTTTTACAAGAATAAATGAAATGGGTGATTTTTTACCAGCTACTTTCATATCCAGCCGAGATACCGTTTCATATTCTGGATACTGAAACACCGAGACGGTACCACTTGATTCCCATAATGCTAATCTTATCGTTTTAATATCACTAGCATTTTGTAAGCGTAGTTCAGAAAATAAATACTCTACTGTAATTCTTGCTTTTTTCAAATTACTAAAATCAATTAATCCATTATGTATAAGGATAATGGGCGATGGTTCTAAAAAACGTCTCCACCGATCCCATTTCAACGTTAAAACCGAACTTACAATATAAAGTGCAATGAGCATAAATGTTGTAATCATCGATCCAAGTAAACCGACTCTTTCATCAGATAGTGCATTAGAGAGATTTCCTTCCAACAATAGCACTAATACGACATCTAAAAAACGAAGCTGTGCAATGGAGCGTTGTCCCATTGCTTTAGCAACAAAAATTAAAAAAATATAAGCTATGATAGCTCGAATCACCCATTCTATAATGGAAAGATGATGTGTTCCTTCAAAAATATGCATATGCATGACTCCGCCCCCCTTACTCATCACAACTACAACATTTTCTTTAGTTTGTGATGATTTAGGACATATATGTAAAAAAGCTGATTCGTTTGAGAACGAATCAGCTTTTTTTACTAAACAGACTTTACTTAACAGAGAACATGTACTTTTTATATGTTTTCCGTACCGATAAGACGAGTCCCATCATCATCATATTTGAAAACAAGGAACTCCCCCCATATGATAGAAACGGAAGTGCAATCCCTTTTACAGGCATCAATCCAACAATCATACCGATGTTTTGGAAGATTTGCAGTGTTAAAATTCCAATTATTCCCGCACAAATCAATGTCCCAAATAGATTATCTGCTGAATATCCAATGATAATTGTACGATAAAGAAGTAAAAGAAACATAAACACAACAAGAGCAGCAACTAAAAATCCACCTTCTTCAGCAATTGTAGCAAAAATGAAATCGGTATGTTTTTCTGGGATATAGACGTTTCCGTATCCAAACCCTTTACCGTCCATTCCACCGCTACCAACAGCTAAAATAGATTGTTGTGTTTGATAACCTTGATCCACATGTTCAAATGGATCTAGCCAACCCAAAATTCGTGATTGTTGGTGAGGCTTTAATAAAGTAACTAGCTTATTGAAGAAAAAATCTGGATATTTTACGTATATAAATATTAACGTAGATAATATAGCCCCCGGAATCACTGTACATAGCGCGATTAATTTCTTCTGAACACCAGACATAAAAATGATACATGCAATCGCTGCCGCATATAAGAAAACCATCCCTGTATCTGGCTGACTATATACAATCGCCATTGGTGGAAGCGATACTAACATGACCTTTCCTACTAATTTCAAATCCGTTTGAAATGTACGTACCATATATTTTGCATTATGTTTTACTGCTAAACTTGCGACTAACATGACCAATGCAATTTTGAAAAACTCCGATGGCTGGATAGCTCCAATCGCTGGAAATCTATACCATCTTTTTGCACCTAATATTTCTGGTGTAAAACTTGAAACAGGTAATATCTTCAGTATGATAATCGAAGCAAATGTAATAATATAAAATGGCCAAGATAATTTTTGTAATTGATCTAAATCAATGCTTGCAACAAGAAGTAACAGCACAGTACCTATTACATAGTTAATACCTTGTTTCAGAGCAAAATTTTCCGCTCCATATTGTCCTGTTTGCTGACTGCTATATATAGCAGCTATACTCGTGACACATAATACACACAAAATTAAAATCAATTTTACATCTAAACTCTTTAGAAACTCCGTACTTCTCTTCATGACATCCTCCTGAAACATTGTTACGGCAAAATAAAAAACCAGGAGTCAACATTCTTCATGTTTTGACGACTGATTGCACATAATCTATAAAACACTTATATAGAATAACTTTCTTTTTCATACAATACAATAT
>NZ_JBALQK010000187.1:0-6084 GCF_036965845.1 Bacillus sp. JJ1127
TTTAGATGTCGAAAAATTAGAATGGATTTATATAGATGAAAGGTGAGAAAGTGGCATGCGCTTATTAGTTGTAGAAGATAATGCACCTTTATTGGAATCAATTACACAAATTTTACGTGATGAATTTGAAGTGGATACAGCGGTAAATGGAGAAGATGGATTGTATTTGGCACTGCAAAATATTTACGATACGATTCTTCTTGACGTAATGATGCCAGGGATGGATGGTTTTGAAGTTATTCAAAGAATACGTGATGAAAAGATTGAGACTCCTGTCTTATTTTTAACAGCTAAAGATTCTTTGGAGGATCGAGTAAAAGGATTAGACTTTGGAGGAGATGATTATTTAGTTAAGCCATTTCAAGCTCCGGAACTGAAAGCGAGAATTCGCGCTCTATTACGTAGAAGCGGTAGTTTAACAACAAAGCAGACCATCAAGTATCGTGGGATGGAGTTGTTTGGAAAAGATAAGGACATTCAAGTAGATGGAGAAGCAATAAAATTAACGTTAAAGCAATATGAGCTTTTAGAATATCTTATTCATAATAGAGGGAAAATCTTAATGCGTGAACAAATTTTTGATCGTGTGTGGGGATTTGATTCGGATACAACAGTAGCGATTGTTGAAGTGTATGTGCATCATCTTCGCAAAAAATTAGAGCCATTTGGTTATCAGAAAGATATTCAAACCGTTCGCGGTATTGGATATATATTAAAAGAGCAATGAAGAGGGAAAGTATGTTTCAAAAAACACGTATTCGTCTTACCATTTTAAATTCATTGGTATTCATCATATTGATTGGGGTGTTAGGGAGTGTTATCTATGCATACATGTACAATCGGATTTATAGCGGAATAGATACTTCTATAGAAATCGCTAAAGCAAAAGAGGAGAAAGATTCTAGGTTTCCATCAAAAGGAGTTGCTAAAATTCATATTGGGGATCCGCGGATTACGAAATTAACATGGCACGGAAAACAAGTTCTAGTAGATGAGAAGGGATTCAAGTTTGATCCTATTTTTCAAGAAAATATTTCAGAGTTTTTTCCGGGAAAACTGGAAGAGTTTCAAGATATTCAAATAGAAGGGCGAAGTTTTAGAGTGTTTGCGTTCCAACGTGATACCGAAATTGTCCAATTTGTGCGCGATGCAACTGCGGAAAGAGATATGTTACATACATTATTGCTCATTCTTATAATTGGATGCGGTATAGGTAGTTTATGTGCAATTGGACTTGGATTCTTCTTAGCCGGAAAGGCCCTTATACCTATTCGAAATTCTTGGGAGAAACAGCAACAGTTTGTTTCTGATGTATCACATGAATTACGAACGCCACTCGCAGTTATTCAATCGAAAACAGACGTATTGTTTCAATCACCTTCCGCGACAATAGAAGAAAAAGCAGTTGATATATCTACTATTTCGAAAGAGTGCAGGAGGCTATCAAAGCTCGTTGCCAATCTATTGTTATTAGCGCGTTCAGATTCGAATCAAATCGAAATGGATAAAAAGAATTTTGTACTAGATGAGTTATTACAGGAGGTAGTAGATCCGTATAAGGAAATTGCTGCATACCAAGAAAAAAAGATGATATTGAAAGTGGAATCTAAAGTATCATTTATTGGCGATAGGGAAAGAATTCATCAATTGATTGTAATTTTACTAGATAATGCGATGAAATATACGAATGAGGGGGGAAAGATCCAAATAGGTTGTATACAAACAGGTACGTCAATTACCATGCAAGTAAAAGATGATGGAATAGGGATTAAGGAAGAAGATATTTCGAGATTGTTTGACCGCTTTTATCAGGGGGATAAAGCCAGAACGAAATCAGAGGGAGCAGGTTTAGGACTTTCGATCGCTAGTTGGATTGTGGAAAAGCATTATGGAAAAATAACCGTAAAAAGTAAACTTGGAGAAGGTACTTGTTTTGAAATTGTTTTTCCAAAAAAACAAAGAGTATAGGAGAAATGAAGGACGGCCTTGTTTTTTTTACAAGATCGTCTTTTTTTAAGAGAAAGTTAAGGAATGTTTTTTAGAATGAATGTTGTAAGGAAGAAGTAGCTAAAAAGTTTCATATTGATTTATATGGTAAAAATAGTTACCAAGTGCTAAGAGAAATAAATGAGCAAAAAGTCATCCAAATGGCAGATGGGCTTGGAATAGATGGAACAAATATAAATATTCAATAGCTAACGGAAAAGAACTTATCTTTTTACCCATGGTCCAAACAGATGTGGATGCATTTTATTTGCATTTAACGAATGAAAAAGGATGTGAAGATAGAAGAATGATACGGAGTTGGAAGATGTATATATGTGTGGTTGTATTAGGAATGATTATTTGTAGCGTATATATGAAAAAGAGCGATATAATTCCCGTTACTAAACATGTAGAGAAAGTAAAGAGCCTTGTCTCAAATCAATCTGTTCAAAAGAAAAGCGGTAAGAATCAACTCGTCATTCCGACTAAACATGCTCAACAGAAAAAGGGATTTGTGAATACAGATGAAGAAAAAGTATTACTGCAAAATGTACCTTTTATCCAGCAGTTGCCAGAGTTAGATCGGGGATGCGAAGTAACCAGTTTAGCTATGATGTTACAGTACGCAGGTGTTTCGGTAGATAAGATGACACTGGCTGATGAAATACCGAAAGTTCCCTTCTCAAATAACGGTGTACGTGGTAATCCGAATGAAGGATTTGTAGGGGATATTTATACCTTTTCTGAATCAGGATATGGAGTGTATCATGAGCCGCTTTTTCAGTTAGCAAATAAATACTTACCAAATCGAGCTGTTGATTTAACAGGTAAAAATATAAATGAAATTTATAGAGCTGTAAAAGAGGGCGAACCAGTTATTATGATTACAAATGCAACATATGCTCCATTAGGTGAAGATGAATTTGATACATGGGAAACAGATGCAGGCAATGTTTCGATTACGTACAATGAACATTGCGTTCTTCTTATTGGTTATGATAAAGAATCGGTATATATCCATGATCCGCTTAGTGATACGCCGAATGTCAGCGTCCCAAGAGAAAATTTTGAACAAGCATGGGTACAAATGGGGAGTCAAGCAATTAGCTATATGAACTAGACAGGAAATGGAGTGAGTGGGAGAGAAGTTCTACCATCTTATACTATGTTAAAGGAGAAGAGACATGGAACTAGGATTAAAGGGAGATGAAATTAAATTCGTTCATTATACGGATGAATGGCGGAAAGAATTTACTAAGGTGAAAAATGATATACAAAAAAATGTCAATATAGAAGAGAATCGTATTGAGCATATAGGTAGTACAGCTATTGAAGGAATTTTAGCTAAGCCTATTGTGGACATATTAGTCGCGGTGAATGATTTAAATTCAGTGGAGGAATCCATTATAAAGGGGCTTAAAAAAATCGGTTTTTTACAATTAAAAGTGAAACGACCGGGTGAAATTGTTTTTGCAAAATTTACAGATGATTCTTTTGAGAAACGAACACATTATATTCATTTAGTTGAGTATAAAAAAGATCTTTGGAATAACTTAATTTTTTTTCGAGACTATTTAAATGAACATGAAGAAGCGAGAGAAGAATATACAAATTTAAAACTAGACTATGTAAAGATACGTTCGACTGGGATAAGAGAATATACGGATCATAAAGAACGGTTTGTAAAAAGTATTTTTAAGAAGAGAAAGTGATGACGATAGTACATTTCCATTTTCAAAATAAGAAATAAGAGGAATTCAGCATATGTAGTATACTGAATTCCTCTTATTTTTGTGTTTCATTTATGAATGCTTCCATTATACATTTCATTATTTTTTATGAGAACGCGTGAAAAAAGCAATTGTTAAAATAGGTGACACAGCAGTGAGAATGTAAGAATAAATGAGTACTTTGAAATATGTAATTGATAAAATCTTTGCAAATTATCATTATATGTTGTTTTATTAATTATGATTATATAAAATTACACAGACGCTTTATATTTAAATAAAGGGGGGCTTATTATGCAAAATATATTTCAGCGATTTAGAGGAACTAGTATTAAAAAGAAATTAATCTTTTCATTTCTCATTCTTTTAACTGTACCTGGGTTTATTATTGGTGGTGTTTCCTATCAGACTGCAAAAACGAATTTTGAGCAGCAACTTACGGGGAAAGCCAAGGAAAATATTTCAGTTTTAAATGGTGTTATTACTCAAAATATAGAAGCAAAATTTGTTGATGCGGCATATTTTGCCGATGCTTTAACAGAAGATACATATCCAAATGGACAAGAAGACATAGTAAGAACGAAATTAACAGAATATATAAAGCTTCATCCAGAAGTAGAGGGCATTTATATTGGAACGCAAACAGGGAAATTTATAAGAGAACCATTTATTCAAATGCCAGAAGGATATAATCCAACAGAAAGATCATGGTATAAAGAGGCAAGTGAAAATAAAGATAAGGTAATTGTTACTGCCCCATATCAGTCGACCTCTACAAAAAATATGGTGGTAACGATCGCAAAGCAGACGAAAGATGGTAAAGGTGTTATAGGGATTAACTTAAATCTGGATAACATATTAAAGATTTCAAAAATGATTGATATTGGTAAGAAGGGTTATGCTGTTATCTTAGATCAAAACAAACAAATTGTTAGCCATCCATCTAGAAAAGGTGGATCAAAGGTTACAGATCCTTGGGTGACACCAATTTATGAAAAAAATGAAGGAACTGTGTCTTATACCGAAAAAGGTGATGAAAAGAAATTAATCTTTACAACAAATGAGAAAACAGGCTGGAAAATAGTTGGTGTTATGTTTGAAGATGAAGTGATTCAAGCAGCTGATCCAGTCTTTTATAAAACGTTAATTGTCATTGTAATTTCTATTGCACTTGGCAGTGTTTTAGTTTATTTCCTTACACAGTCTATTACAAGGCCACTACGTAAAATTGTAGATTCTGCACATAAAATTAGCAGAGGAGATTTAACAGAAGAAATTACTGTTCATTCAAAGGATGAGATAGGAAAATTAGGGGATTCATTTAATGAAATGTCTACTTCTCTACGTAGTGTTATTTCGCAAATTAGCGTTTCTGCAGAACATGTAGCAGCCTCAGCGGAGGAGTTAACAGCGAATGTACAACAAGCAAATGATGCAACTGACCAAATTACACTTGCAATGGAACAAGTATCGAGTGGGGCTGAATCACAAAGTCGGGGTGTTGAGGAAGGCGCAGCTACGCTACAACAAGTAAATACAGCAATTCAAAATGTGACAGGAAGTGCAGAATCTATTTCGGTTTCTTCATCACATACAAGACAAAAGGCAGATGAAGGTGAAGGACTAGTAGAGCAAACAGCGAAGCAAATGCAGTCTATTTCTCAATCTGTTTCCCAATCAGATAGTATTATTAAACGGCTTGATGAGAGATCAAAACAAATTGGTGCCATTTCGGAAGTGATTCAAACTATTGCGCAGCAAACGAATTTACTCGCTTTAAATGCAGCGATTGAAGCAGCAAGAGCAGGTGAACAAGGACGCGGATTTGCAATTGTGGCAGACGAGGTTAGAAAGCTAGCAGAGCAATCGGAAGGGTCATCAGGTGAAATTGCAAATTTAATTAAAGAAATTAAGATGGACATTGAGCATACTGTACAATCAATGGATCATGTTAGCGAAGAAGTTCAGTGTGGTCTAGAAGTTGTAAACAAAACAAAAACAAGCTTTACAGAAATTTTAGATTCGACTAGTCATATTGTTTCGCAAGTTGATCAAATGGTTGAAACAACAAAACTTATGGCGGGAGATGCAAATGAAGTGACAAATGCCATTGATGAAATTGCGGCAGCAGCAGAAGAAAATACAGCAAGTATGCAAAGTGTCGCAGCCTCAGCAGAAGAACAAATTAATTCAATGGAAGAAATTAGCTCGTCTGCTCAAAACTTAGCAGAGATGGCAGAGGAATTACAAGAAATGATTAGTAAATTTAAAGTATAATGGTAAGAAATAAGTAAGATGAGGATTTTATCATCTTACTTATTTTTCTATATATACATCAATTAAAAAACCACATAAAACCCCTCTTTTT
>NZ_JBALQK010000188.1:0-781 GCF_036965845.1 Bacillus sp. JJ1127
GACAGCCCCTTTTTTATTTTGAATTTGAATGTAATGAATATGATTTACGAATTCCAATGAAAAAATATGTACCTATCATTTGACAGGTATATATTTTGTAGGGATTTTGTTTGAAAATGTCGAATACAATATACTGCGTCGTAAAAACACGTTTTCCATTGTTTAGTGTGAAACAAATAGGAGGGAGAAGCCGTAATGAAACGTGCTCTTATAAATATTGATTATACATATGATTTCGTAGCTGAAAAAGGTGCATTAACATGCGGAAAGCCAGGGCAAGAGATTGAAAAGCATCTTGTAGAAATTACAAAGCAGTATATTGAAAACGGAGATTATGTTGTATTTGCAATTGATAAGCATGAAGAAAAAGATTTGTATCATCCTGAGACGCAGTTATTTCCACCCCATAATATAACTGGTACAAAAGGAAGAGATTTATACGGAGAGTTACAAAGTGTATATGAAGAATATCAAGATAAGAAAAATGTGTACTATATGGACAAAACACGTTACAGTGCTTTTGCTGGAACAGATCTAGAAATGAAGCTAAGAGAAAGAGGGATACAGGAAGTACATCTTGTTGGCGTATGTACGGATATTTGTGTTCTTCATACAGCAGTGGATGCTTATAATAAAGGGTTTCATATCGTTGTACATGAGAAAGCGGTAGCTTCCTTTAATGAGCAAGGGCATAAATTTGCCTTAGGACATTTTAAATCTTGTTTACATGCAGAAGTACAGTGAATATGGAAAAAATGAGAGCTATGTAAAGAAAGAGACC
>NZ_JBALQK010000188.1:821-4395 GCF_036965845.1 Bacillus sp. JJ1127
GGTCTCTTTCTTTACATAGTTACAACTTGCTGTTGAATCAGGTTTTTAATAAACGGACTAATATTTTCTGGTAATTGATTTAGATCAAATGAATTGTTTGAACTTTTTTGTTTGTAGTATTTAGAAATTTCTTAATGTTATAATGGTAGTTGGTGATGAAGATGAATTATGATGAAAAGGAAATGCGGCGTCTAGAAGCATTAAAAGAAATTGCAGAATTATTAAATGAAGCAACAAATTTGCAGGAAATGTTAGAGAAAGTATTACATACATTATTGCAAGTTATGAATTTACAAACAGGTTGGATCTTTTTTATTGATGAAAACGGAATGCATCGTATGCTTGTTGATAAAAATTTGCCACCAGCACTTACATGGAAGGAAAAGAAACCGATGTGTGAAGGAGATTGTTGGTGTGTCGATCGATTCGTGAATGGACGTTTAGAAAAGGCAACAAATATTATTGAGTGTAAGCGAATTGAAGATGCCATTGAATATAATTGGGGAGAGACGGAAGAGATTACGCATCATGCGACGATTCCTCTTCGTGCTGGAGCTAAGAAGTTCGGTCTATTAAATGTTGCTTCACCTCATAAAACACATTTTACGGAGGAAGAATTAGCCTTGTTAGAAGCAATTGCATTTCAGATTGGAACAACGATACAACGAATTAGGCTAGTTGAGAAAGAGCGCAAATATGTAGTGGTAGCGGAGAGAAATCGACTCGCGCGTGATTTACATGATTCGGTTAAACAATTGTTATTTTCCATTATGTTAACTGCTAGAGGGACTCTTGATATGACAAAGGACAAAGAATTGCAAGAGATGCTAAGTTACATAGGAGAATTATCGCAAGAAGCGTTACAAGAGATGACATTATTAATTTGGCAATTACGGCCAGAAGGATTAGAAAAAGGGCTTGCAGAAGCGGTGCAGAATTACGGAAAGTTATTAGGTATTCAAGTAGCAATTCGAATTGATGGGATTATTTCAATTGGTGATGAAATAGAAGAAGTGCTGTGGCGTGTGAGCCAGGAAGCTTTACATAATTGTAAAAAGCATGCTTCATGCGGGAGGGTGTTTGTTAACTTAAAAACAGAAAATAGTAAGTTAAACTTTCAAATTGAAGATGACGGTATTGGGTTTGTTAAAGAAAAAGTAAGAGATTCAGCACTTGGTTTAAAAAATATGAAAGAACGAATTGAATTGATGAAAGGAACATTTCGAATAAGAACGAGGCCGGGACAGGGAACAAAGATTGAGATTCAGTTACCGGTTTGAAAGGGAGAAGGTTATTGAAAATTAAACTATTACTTGTAGAAGATCATCATATTGTTCGAAGGGGGCTTGTATTCTTTTTAAAAACGAAAGAGGAATTTGAAATTATAGGCGAAGCAGAGAATGGAGAAGAAGCGTTAGAGTTTGTTCGAAAAGAAAGGCCAGATGTAGTATTAATGGATTTATCAATGCCGAAAATGGATGGGATTGAAGCGACAAAACGATTGAAGCAATATGACGATACTATTAAAATCCTGATGTTAAGTAGTTTTTCAGAACAAGATTATGTTTTGCCAGCACTGGAAGCTGGCGCAGATGGTTATCAATTGAAAGAAGTACAGCCAGATCAACTTGTTGCTTCCATTATTGCGGTATATCAAGGAAATACAAACTTTCATCCGAAAGTAACTCCTGTTTTGTTAGGACGACCAGTAGTGAAAGAGGAAAAGCAAGATAGTTTGTCTATGCTGACAAAAAGAGAAAGAGAAGTCCTTCGTGAAATTACGAAAGGAAGAAGTAATAAAGAAATAGCAGCAGAGCTTCATATTACAGAACAGACGGTTAAAACACATGTTTCAAATGTACTTGCTAAGTTAGACGTAGATGATCGGACGCAAGCTGCTTTGTATGCTGTAAAACATAGTTAACTGTTTCAAAAAAGAAACTTGTACAAGAGTACGAGTTTCTTTTTTATTTTTATTGTTATTTCTGTTGTAAAGAAGCTCTTATTGGCTTTGTGAATAAAAATCAGAATAAATAAAGTGAAATCTTCATAAATAGTAAAAGAATGTCTTGTGTGGTGTGAAGTGTAATGGTACATATTGTAAGTTAAAAAGCAGTTTCACAAAATTTGAGGTGGTAAGATGGTAAACCAACAAGAAAAAAAATTATGTCTTTGCATGATTGTAAAAAATGAATCAAAAATAATTGAAAGATGTTTGAATGCGGCTAAACCAATCATTGACTTTGTTTCCATTTGTGATACAGGTTCTACCGATCGTACGCCTGGAATTATTGAAAAATGGTGTAAAGAAAATGGAATACCTGGAACGATTCATCATGAACCGTTTCGGAATTTTGGTTATAACCGAAGCTTAGCGGTATCATTGGCACAAGAAACGTATCCAGAGTCTGATTATTTGTTGGTGCTTGACGCAGATATGGTTTTAGAAGTTACACCTGATTTTGATAAACGTAGTTTAACTAAGGATCATTATCTGACGTTGCAATACGATATTCATATTAAATATTGGCTTACTCGTCTGCTAAAAACATCTTTACCGTGGAAATCCGTTGGAGTTACACATGAATACTGGGATATAGACCGTTCTAAAGTAGGTGCTGATTATAATGCGGGAGTAGATAGACTAGATGGTCTTATTATTAATGATCAAGGAGATGGTGGAAGTAAGGTTGATAAATTTGAAAGGGATAAACGATTATTATTGGAAGGGATACAAGACCCGACAACTACACCAGATTTAAAAGTAAGGTATTTGTTTTATTTGGCCCAAACTTATTATCATCTAAGTGAATTTGAGGAATCAATTAAATGGTACAAGAAAAGGGTTGAAGCTGGAGGATGGGCGGAAGAAGTATTTTATTCGTTCCTAAGAATTGGTCTTTGTTATGAACAGTTGGCGAATATCTCTTCATTCAAACAAGGGCAGCTTAAGAAAGAGGCGGAAGAAAATCAGTCTGAAATTGAAGGTTTTATTCAGCAGGAAGAACAGTTTTTTGCACTAGCTATTACGTATTTTCAAAATGCTTGGGAGTATAGACCAACTAGAGCAGAATCTTTATATCAACTTGCAAGGGTATATCGAACGATGTCTAAAAACCATATAGGTTTAATGTATGCATTGCAAGGAAAAGAAATCCCTTTTCCGAAAGAAGATCTTCTTTTTGTAGATTACCACGTGTACGATTATTTATTTGATTATGAGATTTCCATTTGTGCCTATTATATCGAAAGTAAGAAACATTTAGGCGCAAAGGCACAAAAGTATCTCGAGTCTAAAATAAAAGAGTTACCGATGCATATAGCAAGTGCAGTAGAGAAGAATACGCAGTTTTATTAAAAAAGAAATAAATCGCAAGAATCATTGAGTTTACAGTAAACAAGAGCGATAGTGTATTTAAATCATTAACAAATAGAACGATCATTTCTAGAAACTCATACAAAAGTATGAGTTCTTTTTTTATTCTTCATACTATTTTCTCAAAGAATTTCCCTCTTTTGATTGTGATTTGTATATAAATTTCTGATAATATATAGATAGAACTTAAAACAAAGG
>NZ_JBALQK010000189.1:0-9631 GCF_036965845.1 Bacillus sp. JJ1127
GTATACTGGCGATTTCAAGTCCCGTGTTAAAAAAATACTGCGCGCATGTTTTCCGTGCCTGGGCGAGAGGTCGTCGAAGAGAGCGCCCCCGGCATTTTTTTTCGACTCGTGATTGCCCGCTTTTATGCAGTATTTCATTCATAGTTAGTTTACATAATTATAGTTATACGAAGTAACTTCAACGATTACAAAGGTAGATAAACGCCGTCATATCAACGTTTGTACACTTTTCGATTACTGCATATGATTTATAACGTTTATGCATCGATAAAGAACGTTGATTTAATGCGGTTTATACATCGCTTGCATAACAGGGATATGTATACGATATACACTACTTGAAGGGTGAGTTTCGGAGGGTGGACGTGCGTCACGAGCGTTCGGCTGGTGAAACGTACAGTCTAACGTTGAGAATAATCGATTTTGTTCAATTTTGTTAACTTTTCGCTAATAATAATTTGAAAAGTGCGTTAACGCATGTTAATATATAAACAACAATAAAAAATGTGCGGTATCGCATTTAAAGGAGGATTAAAATGATTTTAGATAAAGTAATCGGAGTAGAAGAAGCTGCGGTTTTATGGGACTTATCACCTGGATACATAAAAAATCTATGCGCAAAAGGTGATGTACTATCAAAAAAGATAGGCAAAACATGGGTAATCGATGCTACACAAGGACATCCCGCATTACGTTTGTATGTAAAGAATATACAAGGAAGCCCATTTCTAAAGGACGTATGCATAAGCGAGGATTCTAAAAACGTCGACATTCAATACGTTAATTCTTTTGAAGAATATGTCGCACTAAATGAAAAAGCAGGTAATGACGCTAAAGCATACGAAGAATACTTCGAAACAGGCGACAAGATTAATAAAATACTAACTCAAGAAAGTGCTCGTCTACTACGTCAATTTTCGTTTTTAGATAACGTTTCAATCAGTATTCCATACAAGGAACTAGTTTATGAAATTGAGTTGAATCGAGATAAATTAAACACTTATTTAGGTTACAAAATAGAAAAGTTAAGTGTACAAGATAGAACGTGGCATCAAGAGTTTCTACAAAAACATGCGTATCCAAAAGAGAGTAGAGCTAGGCTTGTAAATGAATTTGTAACAGTAAAATGACCCTACTAAGAAACTCCGTATATTTTGAAAAAAGTATCCTCTGTACAATAAAAATAGAAAAGGACTGCCTTTTGTATACAAAATAACTTTTGGAATCTATAAACAAGATGGGTTATAATACAAGTATATGAAAAAAGCCCATCGTATTGGCGTACGAAAGGCTTTTCGCAAGGTGGTGAATACATACATGGATGCAATCACCGTTACTGCGGTTTGTTCTTTACTCATGGTCGTTATGGGAATTATTAACATGAGCAAGGGAAAGAAGTAATATTTTTATCGAAAGTCTTTCAGCGTTGGCGCACTGAGAGGCTTTTTTCTTTATATAGTATTCCATGAGTACTTTCAAATATTCATTAAACTATAAAAATTACGTCTTATAAGACTTAGAATTCCTAGTACTATTATAACGTTGCTCTAAGCAACATTTCAACACTTAACATCAACTAAATGAAAACTTAACCTCAACCAAACGTTAATTAACATTAACAAGCGCGAGAATCCAAAGTACTCATACAATGCATAAATGAACGTACTGCACCCCTACCCCTCTCAGAAGTATGAACGCCACAACTTTCGAATTTAAGATTACTTAGGCTTAACGTCCTTTACCCTTTTTACTAGTAGAAGGAGGGCGGCTTCACCCAAATATCTCATCCAGCTTATCCGCTACCTCACGCTGCATTGTCGGCAGCACATGACTATAGGTATTCAAAGTAGTTTGAACGTCGGTGTGGCCAAGCCGTTCTGATATCAACTTTACATTAACGTTCTGTTGTATCAACATAGTCGCGTGAGTGTGACGTAGATCATGAAATCGTATTTTCGGTAGTCCGAGTTTCTCAGTCAAGCCGTAGAATTCTTTTCGCAAATTACGAGGAATCATCGGTCGGCCGTCACGTGTACATATTATTAAGCCATGATCCCGGTAATCTCGTTGATAGTATTTCTTCTCTTCAATTATTCGTTTTTGGTGCATTTTTAGTTCTTCTATTAGTTTCGCTGGAAAATGTACATTGCGTACACTCGCGTTATTTTTAGCACCAGATTTAATTTTAGCGGTCTGGGTTAACGTTTGTCTTACGTATATGATTTGATTCTGAAAATCGATGTCTGTCCATCTTAACGCCATAATTTCACCTTGCCGCATACCAGTTAATAACGCAATTACGAATACAATATAACATCTAGTAAGACGTTGAATTTTCTTCGATTCATCAATAAAATAGTTAACTTGCTCTAAGGTCCATACGTTTATTTCTGGCTTTTTTCTCATCTTCGGCAGCGTAATCCCTATTGTAGGATTATCTCTGATCAATTTTAAAATTTTAGCTTTTCGTAACGAAGCACTGATTATTCGATAGACGAGATGTACTGTCGCTGGCGAATAACCTACATCAATAACTAAATCGTTAACAAACTTTTGCATATGTATCGGTTCAATCTGTCTTAACTGAAAATGTCCTATCCTCGGTTTAATTACGTTTTCTAAGTACATTTTGTGAATTTCGTAAGTAGACTCTTGTAAATAAAATGATCGCTCTTTCATCCATTCGTCCACAAACGTAGCGTACGATAGTTTCGATAAGTCCGAATGCTCACCGCCTAATATTTCCGCTTTTAACTTCACCATAGCATCGTGGGCTTCACGTCTCGTTTTGAATCCCCTTCTACGGATTTGCCTCCTCTTTCCAGTCAACGGGTCCTTGGTATTATCGAAACCAAACATCCATTTACCTGTCGATTTATCTTTCGTTACTGTACCTCCCATATTTATCGATTCCCTTCGTTATATATTTCGTATTTTCCGCTTGACTTGGTCGCTCTGTCCTTGACTTTAAGGTTTTTCGGTTTTTATCATGCCGAAGCGAAGCCAGGATACGGCTGGCAGGCGGACTTGTCCCCTACTACGCAACGTTAAAAAATAAACGAAGCGCGTAAGAGAGACAAGCGTCTATGTTTTGCCATGCCTTGCTTTGCCTAGTATTCCGTATGTATAGACCCTATTCACTTGGCGACTCTCATCGCGCACGTCCTTCGCCTAAGACTTGTCCACTACACAAAGCCACCCCTGTGCGACAAGTTGAACGTGTTCCCTAGCACCGTAATGCTAATGGCTACCACCCGAACCTTTAAAGGTCGTTCTCACCTTCCCGCAACGCATGAATAGGAATACGTTACGGGGCGCTATCCTTGTAGAAGCGTACTCTGCACTTCCTGCACGACCGATAGCAAGCCAACGTCAGTTTTTAACGTGGTTTACAGGCAATTCCACGTTCGGAAATCCCGTACCTCAGCACCTAAAAATGGCAGCACTTAAGAAGCCTTGCATTTCCCAAGTTTTTTGGATAAAATGAAGGTACTGAATGTACGGGATTGTCCGTTATTTAGTTATATCTGAATTTTTTGGGTCACGGACTGCGCCAACAGTCTACCCTACGAGGAGCATCCGCCAAGATGCTCTTTTTTATTTACAAGAAATTCCGTAGACTTTCCGCTACTTCGTTTTTATCTAAATGTAGATAACGCGTTGTAACGGATATATCACTATGCCCTAGCGCTTTCGATATCAGCGCGACATTTGCACCTTTCTTTAGAAGGTTCTTAGCAAAACCTCTACGTATTGCGTGTGGATTAATATTTTTAAGTCCGTATTCTTTAGCGTGTTTAGTCATTCGTTTTGATATAATATTATTCGTCGGACTAGTTAAGACACTTCCTCCACTCTTCGTAATAAAGAGATATTCATTTTTCACGTTGTATTCTCTTCGAATAATTTCGTTTTGTTTCATAAGAACGTCTAGCAATCGTGCAAGAGTGTCGTCAAACGGCAGATATATTGATTCATGATTCTTAATAATACCGCCATCAACACTTAATACTTTCGCATCTAAATCGACGTGCTTATGCTCTAATTGCGCCAATGTACCGACGCGTATTCCCGTTTGATACATAAGTAAGATAGCAGTAGCATCTCGTAAATCTAAGAATCGTGTTAAATCGAGTACCGATAACAGGATATTAATTTCTCTATCCGTCGCACCTTCTTTAACAGGCGTATCTACTTTTATCTTCACATTGCGCCAAAAGTTAATATCAATCCACCCGTTATCGTGGCAACGTCCTAGAAACGCCTTTAAGCACTTTAAACGAGTTAATTTCGTTTGATTACTAACGTTCATAGACGATAACCACTCGTAAATATGATTAACGTTTAATTCTTCTAAGTATTGCGTATCTGTTATCTTCGTAAAGTGATTAACGTGTAAATAGTAGTCATTTATCGTACGCTCACGTAAGCCAGTCGCCTTCATTTGACGCACAACTATTTCGAGTGCTTTGTCGATTGTTAAATTAAATGTATAACGACCCTCTGCGGTCTCTTTCTTCCCTGGATCACTTTTCAATCTGTCGCTAAAAACATTCGATAAGTCTTCGCTAATCATTAAAGAATCACGTCTTTTTGACATAAAAAAATAAGCCCCCTAACTCGTTAGCGACCGCACATTGTACGATTCAACTTACGAATTAAAGAGCTTATATATTGCGGACTTTGACGTCACCGCAAAAGGTTTTAAAGGACGTCCCAGGAGAGATTCGAACTCCCGACCGACGGCTTAGAAGGCCGTTGCTCTATCCTGCTGAGCTACTGGGACATGGAGCGGGTGAAGAGAATCGAACTCTCGACCAGAGCTTGGAAGGCTCTTGTTTTACCACTAAACTACACCCGCATATTTTTTTCTGATGTCTTATCGACAATGTTTATTATATTTGTATGCGCAGATAAAGTCAATACTTTTTTAAAAAGAGGATAAATTTTCTTATCCTCTTTTTAAAATTGCTTGTTCAACAACCTGTCCATCCAATGTTTCAAAAGAAACTTCCATTTCATTTTCATTCATTTCTAACAAGGCAAATGTTTTTTCTATACGGGCACGTGGCAATAAAATGCTTCCTGGATTAATAAATAAAATCCCCTCATACATTTCCGCTCCTAGTATATGTGAATGCCCAAAGCATACAATATTCGCTCCTACCTCTTCTGCCCGATAAGCCAATGTCTGCAATGTCATTTTCACATTATGACGGTGCCCATGCACAATCAAAAAGCGTACGCCCTTTACATCAGTAACAATCTCATCCTTAAAGCTATTGCAGAAATCACAATTTCCCTTTACGATATGAAACCCTTGTACATTCGGATGATCTAATGTTAACTCTGAGTCACCGCAATGAATCATGACATCAACTTTGCCCTCATACATTTCTTTTAATTGTTGTAACTCCTTCACCGAGCTGTGACTATCACTTACGATCAAAGCCTTCATCAGTCTCTCTCCCTTACTCTCCTAAAAACCATTCTGGGATTTTTTCTTCTAACTTACGAAGTGCACGTCCGCGGTGGCTAATTTCATTTTTCTCATCTGAAGTTAACTCAGCCATTGCTCCTTTATATTCTTCTACATAAAAGATTGGATCGTATCCAAAACCATTTTCACCACGTAGCTGCTCTAAAATCTTCCCTTCACACGTGCCGCTTACAATGACCGGTTCTTTATCATCTTCTGGGAAAGCAACCGCTAGCGCGCAATAAAAACGTGCTGTACGTTTTTCCATTGAAATGTCCTCTAATTCTGTTAAAACCTTATCAATGTTCGCCTGGTCATCTTTTTGTTCGCCAGCATAACGAGCAGAGCGCACACCAGGATTTCCATTTAAAGCATCAATAATAAGACCAGAATCATCCGCAATAACAATCGCATTCAGCTGTTTACATAAACTGTCTGCTTTTAAAATTGCATTTTCTTCAAACGTTTCACCAGTTTCTTCTGCTTCTTCAATATGCGGGAAGTCATAAAGAGATTTCACCTCTAAATCAAATTTCTCAAATAGTTCCGCAAACTCACGAACTTTCCCCATGTTTTTTGTCGCAATAACAACTTCCTTCATATTTCCACCTCTACTCCATATGAGATACGATGTCACCTAATGCTTCTTTTTGTTTTTCAACAAGTTGTAAAATTCCTTGTTCTGCAGCATCAAGTAATTCATTTAATTCAGCACGGCTAAATGTCGCTTCTTCTCCAGTTCCTTGCACTTCAACAAACTGTCCTTTTCCGGTCATAATAACGTTCATATCAACATCAGCTTTAGAATCTTCTGCATAGTTTAAATCTAAAACAACACCTTGTTCTTCAACAATCCCAACTGATGTTGCAGCTAAATAATCTTTCACTGGAATCTTAGATACTTTTTCTGCTTGTAATAGCTTATCAAACGCTAATACCATTGCCACATAAGCACCTGTAATAGACGCTGTTCGCGTTCCGCCATCCGCTTGAATCACATCACAGTCAATCCAAACCGTTCTTTCACCAAGCGCTTCTAAATCCACAACCGCACGGAGTGCTCGTCCAATTAGACGTTGAATTTCCATCGTACGTCCCGTTACCTTTCCTTTACTAGACTCACGAATTGTACGTTGCTCAGTCGCACGTGGAATCATTGCATATTCTGCTGTTACCCAGCCTTTTCCTTCACCACGCATAAACGGTGGTACACGCTCTTCAATCGTTGCTGAACAAATTACCTTTGTATCTCCAACTTCAATGAGTACAGACCCTTCCGGATGTTTTAAATAATTTGTATGAATATGTACATGGCGTAATTCTGCTGCTCCTCTACCATCTACTCGCATAAAATAACCCCCTCATAACTACTACTTGTTAGTATAGCCAACTTTAAATATATGATATGTATAACAATAGAAGAAGGGGAACTCAAAAGCAATTCCCCTTTCTTACATAAGTATATCAAATTATTTGCGATTAAAAACTACCTGTATTCACGTTTTGTGGACGATCAACAGGTTTTGTTAGTTTCTCACCCTTCTCATTAACAAGATTTGCTTTTCCATTTACTTCAACAGAAACATTTTTCATCCCTTGTTTTTCTGTTAAAGATAAGACGAGCGCTTGCAATACATAATTTGAAATCATATTTTTATCTTTGTTTGCATATATATTTTCATTAAAATTTAATGTAACCTTTCCATCTTGTACTTTCGGTGTACTGACAAGCTTCACGTCAGGGTTAAAATCATTAAGTAAAGAAGAATGAGACGGCCCTTTTACAAGCTCATTTACAACCGTTTCCACTTCATTTTCTTTTCCCTCCGCAACACGGCGCGTTACCGGTACATAGTACTGTTGTTTATTATTTTGTGCCATGAAATAAAGTGTAACAGGTTTCGTATTTGTTACATCTGCCACTTGTTCATCATCAAAGTTAATACCATCAGCACGGCTCACAGCCTCACCGAGCGGCGTACCTCCAACAGGCATTTTCGCCAATTTCTCACCATTTATTTGAAATTTGACTTGTTTAATATCTTTAAATTGTGTTAACGTCCAAGCGACCGATTCAACGATTTGACGCTCTTCTTCTTTTTTATAGCTTTTCATTTCCTTTGAAAAATCAACAACCGCTGTCCCATCTTTTTTCAAATCAACGGACATCGTTGTATTCGCTGGAAGAACCGCCTGAAATCCATTTGGCAACAAATCCGTTACCGGACCATCCTTCACAAGGTATTCTAATGTTTGTTTCACAACTTCATTCTCTTTTGGCACAGGCATCGCTATTGTTTGTGGTACAACATAACCATTTTTATCAACAAGGTACAACTCTCTGTTTATCGTTTTTCCTTGTTTGTCCTTCTTTGCAGTGTCTTTCTTTTCACCTTCTGTATACGAAACTTTTTTCGGTGGATCAATTTGTTCTGTTTCTTTCTCCTTATTTAACAAACCGCATCCTGATAATAAAGCTGCGCTTACTGTGACACAAACAAGCCATTTAAAAGCGGATTTAGGCATACCAATTCCCCCTAAAATCTAAGTTTGTACTATATGTATACGAGCTTCTTATCGTTTTAGAACAAGCAATGACAACTTATATTACAATTTATAAAGTAAAAAAACTCCTGAATTCTCAGGAGTTTCTTATATGAATCTACTATTATCTTGTTTCTAAATGAATATGCTTCACATTTTCTATTGGCTGTCCGAACCATTTAGAAGCAATTTCTTTGAATAAATCTATTTTCCCTGTCGTTAGGAAAAGATGATCACTTTGTTCTTCTCTCTCATTTAACATCTTACTGTGGTATAAAATCGTACTTACTTCACGAGCTGTTTCATCACCTGAACTAATTAACTGCACTTTATCACCCATTACTCGTTTAATAACAGGTCCTAAAATTGGGTAATGTGTACACCCTAAAATCAGTGTATCGATTTCAGTATTTTTTAATGGTTGCAATGTTCCTCTAACAACCTCATATGCCATTTCACTCTCAAAGTTTCCACTCTCTACAAGTTCCACAAATGGCGGACATGCTAAACTCTCTACCATAACGCGGTTATTAATAGATTTTAACGCTTCTTCATACGCACCACTTTTCACTGTCCCGATTGTACCGATAACTCCAACATGGTACGTATTTGTTACTTTTAACGCTGTACGCGAACCAGGGTGAATGACTCCTACCACTGGAATTGGTAACTGTTTTTGCATCTCTTCTAATACAACTGCAGTTGCAGTATTACAAGCAATGACTAGCATTTTAATATTTAACGCTAATAGATGCTCCGTCATTTCCCATGTGAATTGACGCACTTCCTCCCGAGAACGCGGGCCATAAGGACAACGTGCTGTATCTCCTAAATATATAATACGCTCTTTTGGCAGCTGACGAATTAACTCCTTCGCTACTGTTAATCCCCCTACTCCTGAATCAATGACACCAATCGCTCTATTCAACATAATCACCCGTTTTCTCATTCATCATCTTTTTTTACTATTAGTATATCTTACATACTTTAAAATGTAATAAATCTAAAGTATCCTGTTAATCATTTTTTTAATATGTACCTGTATAGACCAGGACCTTTTTTATTTTGCTCCTTTTCTTCATAATTTGCAAGACAGAAAAATAGCCGACCCTTTATTAAAAGTCGGCTTCCTCTATTATAATTCGAGTTCTCCCATACGAAGAAGTTCAACAACCGCTTGCGAGCGTCCTTTAACCCCTAGCTTTTGCATTGCATTTGATATATGGTTGCGTACGGTCTTTTCACTAATAAAAAGTTCACTTGCAATTTCTTTCGTCGTTTTATCTTGAACCAGTAATTCAAATACTTCTCTCTCTCTCTTTGTGAGTAATGGTTTAGATTGATATGCTTTTTCCTTCAACTGGTATAACCCTCCTTGCTTAAGCCAGAGCTGTATATGTGTAAGTTGGGTGTTTATTTAGTCAAGATATTGTATGAATGAAATGTGCTGGTGGTGAATGAAAATAGGCTACATTTCGTGTGTTATTTCAGATTTACATACACTTTATACATTTCAACTCAAAATGTATGTATAAGATGATCATTGCATATAGAGTGAACTATATAAATTCATTATAATTTTTCGATATCTAAATCCCTGCTATGCAG
>NZ_JBALQK010000189.1:9743-19929 GCF_036965845.1 Bacillus sp. JJ1127
CTAAAAAGAGGGGTTTTATATCGTTTTTTTATTGATGTATAAAAAAAGCCTATTTCGATACAAGATCATCTTTTCAATCAAATAGTTTTATAATTTCTTATCTAAACAGTAACCCTACACGCTATACCTGCTCTAACACTATACTAAGGATTGTCTCTACAAACCGTTCCCACATATATATTAAACACTCCATTTATTACCTCTTCATTTTCAGAAACCTTTCCCATAAAGTCGTTCATACTACTAGATAGAATCAATTCACTTTGTACGCAAAATTATATATTGGTGGTGTTATTATGTTTTCAGTCTTCAAACGATTTTTAATTGGTAGACCACTTAAATCAACAGCACTAGGAGAACAAAAATTAAATAAACTTAAAGCACTTGCAATTTTGTCTTCTGATGCTCTTTCTTCTGTTGCTTACGGGACTGAACAAATTTTAATTGTTCTCGCTGCATTTGGAGCGATTGCTTTTTGGTATTCCATTCCGATTGCAGTCGGTGTTTTAATCTTATTAACAGCACTTATTTTATCTTACAGACAAATCATCTATTCTTACCCGCACGGCGGCGGTGCTTACGTTGTTTCAAAGAAAAACTTAGGTACGAACGCTGGACTGATCGCCGGGGGATCACTACTTGTAGATTATATTCTGACTGTAGCAGTAAGTGTTTCAGCTGGAACTGACGCCATTACATCAGCCTTTCCAACATTGCATCCTTACACCGTTCCGATTGCAGTTATACTTGTCATGTTTATTACGATTTTGAATTTAAGAGGCGTGACGGAATCAGCTTCCATTTTAGCCTATCCTGTCTATCTTTTTGCATTTGCACTTGTTATTTTAATTATTGTTGGTATTGTAAAAATTACTACCGGACAAGCTCCCGCCAATTTACATACACCAATTGGGACTGTCGTACCAGGCATTACACTATTTTTCTTATTAAAAGCATTTTCATCTGGCTGCTCTGCCTTAACAGGAGTAGAGGCTATTTCAAATGCAATTCCAAACTTCAAAGAACCAGCAGCAAAAAATGCAGCAAAAACATTAGTGATGATGGGAACGATTCTCGCTATTTTATTTACGGGTATCACATTTTTAGCATATTGGTATGGAATTGCTCCAAAGCATAACGAAACTGTCGTGTCTCAAATTGCTTCAAGTGTATTTGGAAGAAATTTCATATACTACTTTATCCAAGGAACTACGGCGCTTATTTTAGTATTAGCTGCCAACACAGGATTTTCAGCGTTTCCACTTTTAGCATTTAATTTAGCATCAGATAAATATATGCCGCGTATGTATTTAATGCGAGGGGATCGCTTAGGATATTCAAATGGAATTATTACGTTAGGAATCGGTTCTATCCTTTTAATCATAGCTTTCCACGGAAAAACCGAACAACTTATTCCACTGTATGCCGTAGGAGTATTCATTCCTTTCACATTGTCACAAACAGGTATGATTATAAAATGGTTACGAGAAAAACCACAAGGATGGATGCCTAAATTACTAACAAACTTATTAGGTGCTCTTATTTCATTAACTGTGCTTCTCATTTTCTTTATTACAAAATTTGCACAAGTATGGTCCATTTTTATCTTTCTACCTATCATTGTCTTCATTTTTCATCGCATCCACCATCACTATGATGCAGTAGGAGAACAATTACGGGTTAATTTTGATGAAATTACCGAAAAATCAAACGGTAATATCGTAATTGTTCCCATCGCTGGCATTACAAAAGTAGTCGAGCAATCCATCAATTACGCAGAAACAATTAGCGATCAAGTTATCGCTGTATATGTAGCTTTTGATAAAGAAAGCGAACTACGTATGCAGAAAAAATGGAAAGAATGGCAACCAAACATTCGCCTTGTTACCTTTATCTCATCTTACCGAAGTTTAATGCGACCTATCGCAAAATTGATTACAATTATTCAGCATAAAGCACAAGAAAAAAACCGCTTTGTTACTGTTTTAATTCCGCAATTCATCACAAAGAAAAGCTGGCATAATATTTTACACAATCAATCAAGTGTATTGCTTCGCGTTTACCTTTTATATAAGAAAAATGTTATCGTTACAACAGTGCCGTATCGCTTTCGGAAATAAAGTGAAACTTTAATCAGTGGGGGTTTTTTTCATCCCCCACTAATTATTAGTTGAACGAATCGGGCTTTTACGGACAGTTGATCCCCCACCTAACTTCTTTGCTTTTGCTGAATTTTGAGGTGAGGGTCTTACTGCCCGCAAATAGCGGGATAAATTCATATATACCTAAAAAACCATTACAAACATGTAATCTTCTTTCAGAAAACTGTAATATTATTCGATAGTTCCCTTGCGCTTTTCCTTATAAAATAAAAGTAGAAGATATCACCGATACATATAAAAATAACTGGTGGTATCCAAAAAGGAGAGGATTTTATAATGGAAAAAAAGTTACGTAGATCTGAGGCCGATAAAGTATTATTTGGTGTATGCGGTGGTTTAGGAGAATATTTCGACATAAGCGCTAGTATGATTCGAATTCTTTGGGTAATTGCAATTCTATGTTTCGGAACAGGCTTTTTAGCTTACCTTGTTTGTTTATTGCTTATGCCACGTTCTTACTAAAAGGCACCGGTACCTACTTGGTACCTTTTTTGTATCTTTCATTTATTAACTTATTTCCCTATATATTCCCTGCCGGACTCTCACTTATCTGTATGATTATCATAATGGCTGGAATGGTCGCAAATAGTATTTTAAATCGCTCTGCTTCAGTTGCTACACAAAAGAAAACAGCATAGCAATAGGTAAAAAAACGAGCCCTCTTATATGAGACTCGCTTTTTTACTTTTTGATTTTCGATTGTAAATTTGTAACAAGCTGCTGAACTGTTACATTCGCAAGTACATTTTCCATCGCTTCTTGTGCTTGCATTAATATAATCTCTAATACAGATTGAATATTAGCTCCTACTGGACATTCAATGTTGGGATTCTCATGGAAAGAAAATAGATGCCCTTCTTCCACTACTTCCACTGCTTTATATACATCAAGTAATGTAATCTCATCTAAATCACGAGCAAGTGACGTACCACCTTTTCCAGCTTGGACATCAACAAGACCCGCTCTCTTCAACATTCCTGTAATGCGACGAATCACAACTGGATTTGTATTCACACTACCGGCAATCCATTCAGAGGTACAGCGAGAGTTTCGATCTATCGCAAGTAACGTTAACATATGAACACCTACTGTAAAACGGCTACTAATTCCCATCTGCACACCCTCCTTTACGTTCATTCTATCAAAAGACGATACATATTATTATATACTATTTCTTATTTACACATAAAGAAAAAGCATGATTCCCTTAGAAAATCACGCTTTGCCTTCTTATTGACGCTTGATAAACTTCGCTAAATCTTTAAATTTCACTTTATCAGAGTAGTTCATGACACCGTTGACGTAAATGCGGCTTGTAACGAAATTTAAAATAGCGATTGTTACCAGTAAAATTGCTAAAGTAATACTAATTTCTAATGCACCTGCTTCTCCTGCTATAACACGGGAGAATGTGACCATTGGTGTAAAGAATGGAATATATGAACTAATTACAACAATTGTACTATTCGGATCACTTAGTGATTTAATGCTAATGAAAAGTGCACCCATGATTAACACTATAATCGGTATTGAAACGCCCTGTAAATCTTCTATTTTAGAAACAACAGCTCCAGCTGCCGCATACATCACTGCATATAACAAATACCCTGTAATAAAGTATATTAAAAACAAACTTATAACTTTCGCATCTAATTTAGCAAGGTCAATCGGAAGACCAGCTAATGATGCATTATCTAAGCTGACCCACCCAAGTAAATAGGGGATAAAGAAACCACAAGCCGAAATCAATAATTGTAATAAGGCAGTTGAAACAACTGCTAAAATCTTCGCATACATCATCGTAAGTGGTTTTACTTTCGGAAGCATTACTTCCATTACACGCGATGATTTTTCAGATGCAATATTCATGGCAATCATATTTCCAAAAGTCGCAATAAAAATATATAACGCAAGCGTAAAGATGTAAGCAATCCCAAAGGAAGACGCACGATCTTTTATCGCTTCTTCTTTCATCGGAATTTCCATTTGCAATTGTTTTGCTACTTCTGGAGACACATTATTTTTTTCAATCATTACCGCTGTATATTGCTCCTTCAAATAACTTGCTATGAGCGTAGATGTTGACTGACTTGGAAAGCCACTATACATATACGTAACTTCTGGAATGCCATTCTTTTCTGTAATACGGAATAGACCGTCTAACTCTCCTTCTTCCACTTGCTTACGTAACGCATTAAATTCTTCTTTTTGCGCCACAGTTACTTTCGCTGATGGGAGTAATTTATTTAAATCACTTTCCTGTACTTTATATGTGGTACTTTCTGTTACCACCGCGATTTTATCTTTCCCTTTATCTTTATCATCAGTAAAGTGGGTAAACGCCATAATCCCAAACACTATTAAAAATAAAATCGCACTTGTAATTAATGATTTTTTGGATAAAAACGATTCCCTAAAATAAAATGAAAATACATGAGGAAATTTACGCATTGTTATTTCGCCCTTTCTACGAATATTTCGTTTAACGTTGGCTCTAGCATTTTAAATTGCCGTAAGCTGACACCTTTTTCTTGTAACTTTTGTAAAATCGTTAGGGCTTCTGCGTCATTCTGAACTTTCACATAAAGCAGTCCTTGTTGTTTTTCGTACGGAATATTTAGAGCTTGCAATGCCTGTTCATTTTCTAACGCATCTTCAATTGTTAAATTACGAAAACCGTATTCTTGTTTAATATCACTTAGATGTCCTTCTACAACTGCTTCTCCTTTTTTCAAAATACATACATGTTGGCAAAATGCCTCCACTTGTTCCATTCGATGACTCGATAAAATAATTGTTTTCCCGCTTTGTACTTGTTCTTCAATAATACTTGCTAACATACCAGCATTAACTGGATCTAGCCCGCTAAACGGCTCATCTAAAATAAGAAGCTCTGGATCATGAATAAGCGCCGCAATTAATTGGATTTTTTGCTGATTTCCCTTTGAAAGCTCTCCTGCCGTTTTAAATTTATATTCTGGGATTGCTAATTTCTCCAACCAACGATCAATTGCACGATCCACTTCCTTCTTCGTCATTCCTTCTAATCTGCCAAAATAGCGCAGTTGATCTACCACTCTACTTTTTGTATATAATCCTCTTTCTTCTGGAAGATATCCAATTGTTACACCGCTCTCAGAAATTGCTTTTCCGTCCCATGTAATCGATCCTTCATTAGGAGTTAATAAACCGAGGAGCATTTTAATCGTTGTCGTTTTTCCTGCACCATTTCGGCCAAGTAGTCCTAGCACTTCACCTTTTGGTAATGAAATTTGCAATTGATTGACTGCTTTTGATTCACCAAATATTTTCGTTAAGTTTTGAATTTGTAAACTCAAAGTATAAATCCTCCCCTTCTCTATCATCCTTGCTCTTTTTTAAAAGTTATGATTATTTAAAGCAAAATATCGTAACACATACGATTTTATTTCATCCCATACTTACTCCCACTTATATACCACTCCCTCTATCATCCACCATTTTCTTCATTTAGTTAAAATTGTAAATAATAAATAGTTTATTGTCAATTATAATTGTCATTTTGACAACCAAAATTGTCAAAGATAGCAGTAAATTTTTATTCATCATCCTAATATAGGGCATACTACTATATATACAAAAGACAATATGCAAAAGTTCATAAAAAAAACTACAAATAACATTACATTTTAATATATAATATTAGATGATTTAGTAACATCAAGGAGGGTACATATGAAGATGAAAAGAGGCATTGCCACTTTATTATCTGTAGCAGTTCTTTCTACATCACTTGTAGCATGTTCAGGAACAGCTGAGAAAACAGTGGCAAAAGAAGAAAAAGTAAAGTTAACAGATCAGCAATTGATGGCCGATTTATGGTATCAAAAAGCTGGTGAAGCAAAAGCATTGTACTATCAAGGATATAACATTGGTCAATTAAAACTTGATGCAGCTCTTGCTAAAGGAACAAACAAAAAACCTGCTATTGTACTTGATTTAGATGAAACTGTTTTAGATAACAGCCCTCATCAAGCAATGACTGTAAAAACAGGAAAAGGCTATCCTTATAAATGGGACGACTGGATTAATAAAGCAGAAGCAGAGGCTCTTCCTGGGGCAATTGATTTCTTAAAATATACAGATTCTAAAGGTGTAGACATTTATTACATTTCAAACCGTAAAACAAATCAATTAGATGCAACAATTAAAAACCTTGAACGCGTTGGTGCTCCACAAGCAACGAAAGAACATATCTTGTTGCAAGATCCGAAAGAAAAAGGGAAAGAAAAACGTCGTGAACTTGTTTCACAGTCGCATGATATTGTCCTATTCTTCGGTGACAACTTATCTGACTTCACTGGCTTTGATGGAAAATCAGTAAAAGACCGCAATCAAACAGTTGAAGAAACAAAAGCACAATTCGGTGAGAAATTCATTATTTTCCCTAACCCAATGTACGGTGACTGGGAAGGCGCTTTATATGATTATGACTTCAAAAAATCTGATGCAGAAAAAGATAAAATTCGCCGAGACAATTTAAAATCATTTGATGTGAAATAATAAAGGATGGCTTTCGCCATCCTTTATTTTATTCCATATTTTTTGTTAGAGGTAAAATAAATACTTCTACACGTCTATTCTTCGCTTTTCCTTCTGATGTATCGTTCGACGCAATCGGACGATATTCTCCGTATCCAATCGCACTAAATTTCCTTGGGTCCAATTGATTGTTTTGAAGCAAGGCTTGCATAAAGTTTACAGCACGCTGCGTACTTAATTCCCAGTTTGACGCAAACTGAGCATTTGCAATTGGAACATTATCTGTATGACCAGATACTGTAATCTCACGCGGAGCTGCTGAAACTAATAAATTCGACATTTCTTTGGCAATGTTTAACGATTCTACTTTTACATCAGCTTTCCCTGAATCAAACAATATATTCTCTAATATCGTGATCATCAAACCACGCTCTGTTAATTCTGTTTTAAAAGAAGATGACAATTGTTTTTCAGAGATATATTGATCAATACTTTTTTGTACCGCTTTTAATTCATTCATTTCTTGCTGTTTCACTTCAGCTTCAGCTTGTTTTTTCAGTTTTTCAGATTCAAGACTATTTGCCGATAAATCTTTTTCATTCTTTGGTTTTTGATCACTTAAAAACTCTTTTTTTCCTGTACCACCGGACAATTCACTCTTGAAAGCGACTGCCATTTGTTTAAACTTGGCAGCATCAATACTACTCATCGCAAATAAAACGATAAAAAGTGCAAATAGCAATGTCAGCATATCAGAATATGGAATTAACCATGTTTCATCAATATGCTCTTCATGTTTTTTCTTTTTGCCTCTTCTACTCTTTCTACTCCGCATTTTTTTCCGCTCCCTGTTCTAGCTTTTTACGCTCAGTCGCAGAAAGTGCACCTAAAATACGATTTTTCATGATAAACGGATATGTACCTTCTTGCAGCATTAATAAACAATCAATAATTAGACGTTTCTTTTCTAGTTCTTCTGCAGACTTTTGCTTTAGTTTATTCGCAAATGGATGCCATAACACGTAACCTGAAAAAATACCAAAAATCGTTGCAATAAATGCGCCTGAAATAGCATGTCCTAACTTGTCAATATCAGTTAAATTCCCAAGTGCAGCAACAAGACCGATTACAGCACCTAAAACCCCTAACGTCGGTGCATACATCCCAGCTTGTGAAAAAATAGCTGCACCTTTTGCATGACGTTCTTCCATCGCTTCTAATTCAGCCTCTAAAATTTGCTCTAAATCTTCTGCAGATACACCATCAATAACAAATTTCATACCGCGCAGAAGAAACTCATCTTCGATTTTGTCTAATTGTTGTTCTAGAGACAAAATACCATATTTTCTACTTTCCGATGTCCAATGAACAAATAACTCCAACAATTGTTCATAACTTAAATTCTTTTTATTTGAACCAAAAAGAATTTTAAATAATTTTGGCACCTTTTTTAAGTGATTCATTGGAAACGCAATACATACTGCCGCGGTTGTTCCAACGAAAATGATCATTGCTGCGGCAGGATTTAATAGTGCGGCTATGTCAGCACCCTTAAGAAACATCCCTACTATTACCGCAACTACACCTAAAATAATTCCAATAATTGTTGCAAAATCCATTCCCACTCACTCCTAGTCTATACAAGAGGTCATTCATTCTTATTAATCGTTACATCTTCTTATATATATATATTACATAAAAAATTACTTTCATGAAAGCTTAGATATGTATTATTCCGAAAAAAAAATCCACATTGACACATTTTTCTACACCAACTGACATTTTCTTGCATTTTCTTTGCAATTCTATTACATTACGACTCTTATGTTTCTTTTTCAAACTACTAGATTTATAATGAAACAATCAATAAATTATAAGAAAGGACTGAAATTACACAGCTTTATGAAAAAGATAGTTATTATTTCTGCCGCTACGATTGTAATCGGTATCACATCCTTGGCTTATTTCGGTTCGAAGTCTCTACTACACAATGAAGCAAAAGCTGTCGAAACACAAAAACATGTTGAACATCCAAAAGAAGAGATTCCTGCCTTTCCAAAGGCAGCACAGACAGCCAAAAAAATAGATGAAAACTTTTCTCTTGTTACAAATCCAGATTCACCGCTTGTATTAGTAAATAAACATCGTAAATTGCCAGATGGCTATATACCAGAAAATTTAACTAAGCCAAACGTTCCATTTACATCTCCAAAAGATAAAGAAAAAACATTACTTCGTAAAGATGCTGCCACTGCTCTTGAAAAAATGTTCCAAGCTGCAAAAGAGCAAGGTCTAGAGCTTACAGCTGTATCAGGTTATCGTTCATATAAACGACAACAATCCTTACATAATACATACATTAAACGTCAAGGACAAGCTGAGGCTGATTCAGTTAGTGCAGTTCCTGGAACGAGCGAACATCAAACAGGGCTTGCAATGGATATTAGTTCTAAATCTGCAAAATATCAATTAGAACCTATCTTTGGAGAAACTGAAGAAGGAAAATGGGTAGCAGCACACGCACATGAATTTGGCTTCGTTATTCGTTATTTAGAGGACAAAACAGATACGACAGAATACGCATATGAGCCATGGCATCTTCGCTACGTTGGCAATCCATATGCTACATACTTACATAAACATCACCTAACATTAGAAGAAGCAATGGGTGAAAAAAAATAAGAGAGCCATTTCGCTCTCTTATTTTTGCATTCTATTATTGTAACAGCTTTTGTTTCCATTCTTCGAGCCAAGGTGCTCCTTTTCCCGTTTTCTTCGATGCTTGCACCATTGCTCCGCGTCCAACTAAGCAAACTTCACCAGCTTCATTCTTCGCCATATAGTGTAAATCTAAAGAAGAGTTTCCAATTGATCCAGCTTTAACATATACCTTTAAATGTTCATCAAAGAAGATTTGTTTCAAAAAGTTACATTGAAGATCAGCAACTACAATCATCGTTTCTGACGCTTCATGGGTCCATTCTTGCATAAAACCGAGCTCCTTAAAAAATTCAATACGTGCTGCTTCAAAATATGTAAAAGCAACACCGTTATTCATATGCCCAAACATATCGGTTTCACCAAAACGAACCTTAACAGGAATATAAAATGAAAAATCACTTTCCCATTTCTCAAAGTCTTCAATATATGAAATCCTCTTCATAACTAACTCTCCTTTGTTTCGATCTTATAAGGTGAAACTTCCATCAGTGAAGGTTTTCTTCATCCTCCACTGATGGAAAGCACCACCTATCTTCCTCGCTTTTCTCTGAATCTTGAGGTAAGGGTAGGGATATTACTGCCCGGGAATAGTGGGATAAATCATTTCACTCTCAAATATATATTTCAGAATAAAACAAAAATTACAAAGACAAATCACTTAAGAATATTGATATATATACATCAATTAAAAAACCGACATAAACCCCCTCTTTTTAAGTGGGAGAGAGCATATGGCCATGCATAGAAGCGGTCAGGGCCTTTTTCTGCCACATGCGAAGTAA
>NZ_JBALQK010000190.1:0-230 GCF_036965845.1 Bacillus sp. JJ1127
TTCCTGTATTTACTTTTAATTAAGGATAATCCAATCCTTCCGCTTCTTTAGCAGTAACAACTACATATCGCTCTCCTGTCCTAAGTCCTAGTAACTCTGCCTTCTCAATTGCTTCTTGCTTCGTTTCTGCATAAGCTGCTAAATATTTAGTCCCTTCAATTACTTGACAAATAACATACTTTTTCATACTTTCTCTCCTTTTTCAATACATACTCTGTTACTTTTTTCAT
>NZ_JBALQK010000190.1:294-4168 GCF_036965845.1 Bacillus sp. JJ1127
ATCTAATGATGCATATGAATATGAAAGACGTAAAAAATCCCCTGCATTTCTATCATATAAATTCCCTGGATTTAGTAAAATATTTTCTTTTAATGCTTTTTCAAATAAAATTCGGCTTGAGATTTCGGGACCGATATGTAACCAAATGTAAAAACTACCTAGTGGGATATGCCAAGTTGCTATATCTTTACAATATTTATTGAGTACGTCAAGCATAAAGTCCCTCTTTCTTTTCAATTCGCTTCGTATATATTGTATATGTTCACCATAGAAACCACTCCTAAACCATTCTGCAGCAACCTGTTGTGATATGGAACTAGAACCATAATCCGTTTGCATTTTTATATCTGCTAATCGTTGAATAACTGGTTCTGGTCCAACAATCCAACCAATTCTTAAACCAGGGCTAATGACTTTGGACATACTTCCGATATGTAATACAATTCCATTTCTATCATAGACCTTTAACGGTTTAGGAACAGGTTCATCAAACCATAAATCTTGATACACAGCATCTTCAATTATAGGTAAACCGACTTCATTACATATCTTGATAACCTCTCTTCTCCTCTTATCATTCATAATAAAATTCGTCGGATTATGAAATGAAGGAATCGTATATAAAATAGAACCATTAAATTGCTTCATGTATTTTGCAATAAGCGATGGATTTAGCCCATTCTCATCCATTGGCATTCCGATTAAGCGCATTCCTGCTGACTGAAAAACATTGAGTGAATATAAATACGATGGTTTTTCAAGTAAAATAGAGGATCCTTTACGAAGAAGCCCCATTGAAATGAGCTGCAAAGCCTGAATTGCTCCTGAAACAATTAAGATAGATGCTGGTGACACAAAAACCCCATGTATTTTCAAATATTCAGCTATTTGTTCTCTTAATTTAATATCCCCTTTTGGTTCTTCATACCCTAATGGAATTCTTTCATTAGCAATCTTTCCTATAATTTGTTTTGTTTTTTCATCAGGTAAAAGCTCAGCTGAAAGTTCGCCAGTACCTAAACGTATTACATTAGGATAAAATTCAGCTCGATTAATTTCTTGTATAGCTGGTAAGTTGGGATAATGAAGGCCTGTTTCCACGTATGATTGCCAATCGGGATGCGTTACATGTACACCCTCATTCTCCACCTGATTCTTTATAATCGTTCCGTTTCTCCCTTTCCCCTCTATAAACCCTTTTGCTGTTAATTCATCAAATGCCATAACAATTGTACTTCGATTCACTTCAAAAATATGAGACAAAGCTCTTTGTGATGGCAATTTTGTACCAACTGGCCACTCCCCATTCACTATTTTTTGTTTTATGTACACTTCAATTTGTTTATATAAAGGAACAGCAGAAGATATATCCGGTTTCCAATCAAATCGTTTCATATTCTCATCTCACATTCTTTTTGGTTGGGATACTATTCAACCATATGGATGGATACAACTTCTATTTTCTTTTATACAATATACACTATCATATTTGAATCATTTATACGGGAGGAAATAACATGACTGAAGCAATTATTCACGGAGTAATTCTTGCATTTGGGCTTATTATTCCATTAGGTGTCCAAAATGTCTTTGTTTTTAATCAAGGTGCCAGTCAACCAAATATTTGGCACGCCGCTCCTGTGGTGCTAACCGCAGCCATTTGTGACACAGTGTTAATTCTCGTTGCCGTCCAAGGTGTATCTATTATGCTCCTTACCTTTTCATGGCTCACAACAGCTCTTTATGTAATTGGATTTTTCTTTCTGATATATATGGGATGGGCAATTTGGAAAAGCGATGCTACAAAGGAACTACATAAAGAAAAAAAGATATCATTCAAAAAGCAAATTATTTTCGCTGCTTCTGTTTCCTTATTAAATCCACATGCAATTTTGGATACGATTGGTGTTATAGGAACAAACTCTATTCAATATGTAGGAGTTGAAAAATGGGCATTTACTTTTGCAACTATTACTGTTTCTTGGATTTGGTTTATCGGCTTAGTATTTGCTGGACGAATGCTAAAAGAAATCGATTCATCCGGGAAAACAATTAGAATATTAAATAAAGTTTCTGGAGTTATGATATGGGGCGTCGCTCTTTATATGTTAAAGCAAATCGTTTTTCTGCACTAAAGTAATGAGAATTGCATGCTGAGAATATGTTACATACAATTCTCATTTAGTGTGACAAAATGGAAAAAACGTTAAGGAGTTGATTTAGGCTGTCGATGTAAAGCAGCTTGATCTTTTGCCGGTTTAATCCATATGATTGTAACAACTGCCCCAATCGCTGCAAAGATACTTGTTACATAAAAAACTTCATGGTCTGCTCCCTTCATAAAAAAAGAATAAAGAGGCGGACCTGCAGCTACACCAATAAAACGCATCGAACTATAAAATGAGGTAACTGTTCCTCTTTGTTCTTTTTCAATTCCTTGTGTAATCAAAGCATCTAAACATGGTAATGCTATCCCAATTCCAAGCCCCATAATAACAAGACAAAGAAGTAACAAATATATACCTTTCACAAATAATGGAATAGCAACAGATACGGCGGCTAATATAAAACCGATGTATATACACCTTTTCATTACGATCTGGTTATCACCGATTTTCTTTCCTGCCATATATGAACTTAGTGATAGTACAAGTAAAGGAATAGCAAGTATACATCCTTTCCAAATTCCATGAATGCTATATTTTGTTTCTAATATGGTAGACAAATAAAAAAGAATCCCAAATAAAATAAGCATAGTAATCGCACCTAATATAAAGATTGCAACTAACCATCTTCCTTTTTCTCGGAAGGTTGAAGCAATGGAATGAATAAATTCTTTAAGTGGCGGCACTTGATTTTCTTGTTTTTTTGCTTTTACTAATAGCAATAATAAAACAATTGAGATAGCACATAATACCGGAATAGCCCAAAATGGTAAAAACCATACTATTCCAGCAAGAGCTGATCCTAATATTGGACTAAGTACTTTTCCAAATGTGTTCGATGTTTCAATAATTCCTAAGCCAGTACTTACTTCTTTTTCATCTTTATATAAATCACCAACACACGGAATGACAACTGGCATAGCTCCCGCAGCACCTATTCCTTGAATCGCTCTTCCAATAAGAATCCACACATAGGGATTTTCAACTTTCCATGATACCCAACCTGTTATAGCCCCTCCGATGGCAGCAATTAACAAGCTTGGGACCATCACCATTTTGCGCCCCCACCGATCTGATAAATAACCAGCGATGGGAATAAGTAAAATTGCTACAATAGAATATATTGTAATGATCATGGATGTTTGAAAAGAAGAAATATGCAACTTTTTTTCAATTGTTGGAAGGATTGGAATAAGCATTGAATTTCCTAATGTCATAACAAGTGGCACAGATGCAAGTGCAATTAAACAACAGTCTTCTTTTTTTAACATGCCGATTTCGAAACCTTTCATCATTTATTTCTTTCTTTCCATATAGTAGCCCTGATGGGATTTGATTTTATATTCCATCAGGGCTCTCACATCTTGTCTGCTTTTTAACTTATATAACAAAAGAAATTGGAGTAAAACCTAGCATTACTTCTATTCTTTCAATCCTCACAACAGTATATCCGTACTATTTAATGGAAAATTATCTTCCTTTCCACCTAACACCATACAATATTTAAAAAAAACAAAAAAGAAAGGAAGATCCCTTCCTTTCTCCCTTGACGCTTTCATTTTAGCGAGTATATCCGCCACCAAGCTGTTGTTCTGCCATAGCTACAAGACGTTTCGTGATTTCACCGCCTACAGAACCATTTGCACGTGAAGAAGTATCGGCTCCAAGTTGTACACCGAATTCCTGTGCAATTTCATATTTCATTTGAT
>NZ_JBALQK010000191.1:0-341 GCF_036965845.1 Bacillus sp. JJ1127
ATGAAAATGGATTTATCTAGAATGTACTACATCTTCTACCATGAAAGACTGAAGTGTAAGTAGCATTTGTAATAACTCATCAATTGCTTGATCCATACGTTCACCGTGAGATATCCCTTTTGACATATACGACAAAAACTCTTCCGTACGATATACCCCATTTAGTATAGCTTCTTGTATTTGAATATCTTTTGGAATACTGGATTCTACTTGTTCATGACATAAACTAATTGCAAGTAAATACGCAATCGGAGGCAACACATGGTCTCCAAATTCAAAAATAAATGAAGTTTTCAAAAGTGGATTTAAATAGGAGTATTTTTCATTTTTAAATTGTATCC
>NZ_JBALQK010000191.1:357-14156 GCF_036965845.1 Bacillus sp. JJ1127
ATCATACTCTTCTCGGATTCTTAAAAAATCTGCTACTGAAACTTCTCCATAATCCTGTATACATTTTATTAAACTCGTTTCAAATAAATGAACCCCATATGTAGATAAGACAACTTGATGTATTCTTTTTACATACTGACTTGCAATTTCCCGCTTTATCTCTAAACTTATATCCTCATTTTGTAACATTGCTTGCACACAGATTATTTCAAAATAATATGCCATAATTTCGTTTACTAATTGCGTACTATCATCAAAGAACGTATGGCTATAACTTTGATTAAAATACGCATGTCCTAATTCATGACATAATATAAATAAACTATCTACGTCATCATGATAGTTAAACAGAATTCTACTCTCTTTAGTATTTGGAAAATAATATGTTTTATTCACTTCAATTTCATTGTACACTTGCACAAAATCATATTGAAACATCTTTTCAATATGATTGATCCAACGATCTTGTCCGCATTTCTCCAAGCTTGTTAATATGATTTCTTTCGCCTCATCAATTAAAATTGTGCTTCGTTCCTCTTCATTATACGCTAAAAAGTCCGCACTAATTTCCCCCGATGAATTTGGAAATATAAGTGATAGACTTTTCGTAATAAGAGCATGAAATCTCTTCTGCAATTTCTCTTCAAACGTATGTAACGTTCCTTCCCTCACTCCAAAAACTTCCATATAGTAATCAGATGTTTCCAAAGATAAATAGCTTTTCTTACTGTTTGTAAAAAATTGAAGGATTTCATCTCCGTTGCTTTGCAATACCTCATAGACACTTCTCTGCATTGATTTCTTCTCTTCATAATCCTTTGCATCACGCATCATTTCAAAGATTTCAGAAATAGCATATGTCTCACCTTGATAGACAATTTTCATGTTTCGAATTATCTGTAAGTACCGCTCATACTCCTCTTCGTTCCCATCCTGTTCTTCTATATCATGCATAAGTTTAACAAATTCGTTATACTCCTCTTCCAATTGTAAAATAGACAACTGATCCATATGTAGTAAAATATCAAAAACTTGATGCATAGATAAAATATCAATTTCAATTACTTTTGGAAGAATAGTTCCTTTTACATACGCAATATTAGAAATCTCTTCTATTTTCCGCTTCAATTTTTCTTGATGAAGAGGCATAATTTTTTGCAAGGATTGGGTAAATGGCTCCCAAGGTATTGATTCATGATTTGCTGAAGTACGGAATTTAATAAAATCAAAACTATATCCATTTTGTTGCATATGCTCATCATTTATTATATCTCCAAATATAATCCGGCTAATAATAAGTGAAACAGCTAAACTTTGAATAATTGTTCCTCTATTTTCGCGAATTACATATTCTGTATAATAATTTTGGAAACTATCCTCAAGTATTAGAGCACCATTATTACTATTACTTACATGCAATACTTTTACAAAATCATTATGATACCCCATCAAAAAATACTTGATTTTTTCTTCATCACAATAGTCCATTATATCTTTTTGCAATTGTAGTGAAGAGTCATCAAAACATCCAAAAATATAGCTGATCTCATTTAAATTTAATTGCAATAAATCCTTAAGTGTTTCTATTTTCATATCAAATACTTGAATTTTGATATACGGATCCATCTTACCCAGTTTCTCTTGGATTACATGTATTTTTTTCTTGTTAATATCTTCTGTTTGAAATATCGTTTGTGCTCTAATATTTTTAGGATGAACTGTATCAAAATCGATTACAATAATCTCTCCAACACCAAGTTTTGATAACGTCATGCATAATGTTGCACCAATCGTACCGGCTCCGATAACAACTGCCTTTATCTTCTTCATCTTCTGAACGATTGTATCTGCATGTAAAGTAGAATCATGTGTACTGAAATAGTTGAAATTTCTACGATTAAACAACTGTTCTTCCTTATCTTCATCACAACGTTTTTCATATAAAAGTCGATTCTCATTTATAAATTGAATAATGTTTTGTAATTCTTCATCATCCATTCCATTCTTATTCTTCCATTCATGTATATTTTCCCGAATATCACCTATAGGATTTTCTAAAATCTTTAACAATGACCATAGTTTTTCAAATTCATTCACTTCAATAATCCGTTCTTCTCCATCGTAATAGACAATTTCATTTTTATTCGGATACCCTCTAAAATTTAAACTTGTTTTTAATCTCATATTCTTTCTCTCCATTCCATTGAAAAAGAAGGTGTTTGCACACCTTCTTCTTTTCAAAACTAGCATAATAATAAACAAACACATTGATTCTCTCGTTGCGTAGCTTTTTTAATTTTGACTGTTAGTTTCATTTGAAGACCCCCTTTTTTTCAATATATTGGTAATACAAGGATATATTAACAATTATCCCCTTTTAACTTCAACTCAATTTCATATATTCAGAATTTTCAGATGTTGATAAAACATTTTCTAATTCCTGCCACATTTCCTATTCGACATTTTATTTCCTAGCCACAATCCATTGGAGCAATAGAGATCTATATTTTATCAAGTAAAATATTCTACTGGAAAAATATAATATTTCCTAACCATTTTATCTACTAACTTTTCAAAAAATAAAAATTTAATCAGTGGGTTTCCTCCATCCCACTGATTACTCCTCCAGCAATACATATCATGTTATTTCAATCGGTATTAATTGAGCATGACAACTTCTCTCATAAAACTCAATCGGGCCTGCTTGACCAATAATTGCATATTCATAACCAATTTGCTTCATATCAGACAAGCATCGATATAACAGTTCTCTCCCCACACCTTTTACACGATTATTTTTAGCTGTTCCCATCGGTCCAAATAGCCCCTTCTTTTCTCTTACAACATCATAACAAGCAAAACCAATAATCTTTTCATTTTGCTTTGCAATATAAATTGGTGGTTCTTTATATTCTCGAAAACCTTTATTCACCGCTTCAATCCATCTTTCACCAAATTCATAGATAACAAATTGGAGAAGTTCTTCTACATCAGATTGAGTTGCTCGGCTAACATTACAAATTGAATGATTCATAGTTGTTGCTATTTCACAATTTTTCAAGTTCACGGTCATATCTCTCGGTACTGAAACAATTTGTAAAATTCCTTGTTGAATATCTTCACCTATTACATTTTGAATCTCCTCATTTTGCTGAAGAATAACACTTAAAATATGCCCTTCATTTACATACACTTGATTAAACCGTTCCATCTTACGCTTAGCTAGCTGAAAGATTTCCATTGTTTTATAAGAAACTTTATATCCTTCTATTTTCATATATCTTTTATCTTTAAAATATGTATGTTGTAAGTACGATAACCTTGTTAAAAAATCTATACCAACATAGCGGAACAAATACATATGTAACTCAGCACAAACTCCAGTTCCTTCCTTGCAAGCTCCTATAAATAAATCTAAAGGTTGAATGCTGTATTCGTTACATTCAGCCTCTTTACTTGCAATTTGAAAGATTCTATTTACACGCTTTGTGAATTGAAACTCTCCCATGTATTATTCTCCCTTCTACACTAACTTTTTAAATAGAAACGTCGCTCCTGTATCATCAGATTCTATACACCATTCAATATCCATTTCTTTCGCCATAACAGCAATGATGGATAATCCAATTCCCGCACCCTTATTTGACGAATGAGCATTTTGAAAACCTGACCCATGGTCAACGACTGCAATCGTTCCTTCTTCATGGTTCATATATACTCCTATAAAATTCCCATCACTCGCATGTCGAACTACATTTTGAATTACATTATCTATGATTCTTTGAAACCAATTTTCATCAATATTCCAAAATAACTGCTGTTCTGGAATCATAATATCAACTTCAAAACCTTGCTCATCTAATATGTCATACCATGATGCAACAAGTTTTCTCATTAAACGTGTCATATCCGTTCGTTCTGGGTGATACGGATATTTTTTTGCTGTTATTAACGAATAGGATAGTAAGTTCTCAATTAATTCGGCTAGGTAATTAATTTTTTCATCCATTAGCGTAATTGTTTTGTATCCCTTTTCCGAGATAACCTCTTCTTTCAAAGAGTCCATTTGTGCACGCATTGTCGTTAATGGTGTTCGCAAATCATGAGATAGATCAGCAATTAATTTTCTACGAAATTGTTCCTCTTCCTTCTCCTTCATCCGACTTTGCTGTAAAGCTCCTACCATTCGATTAAATGACTCTTCTAACAAACCAATCTCATCTTGTTTTGATATTTGAACTGGTGATGGAAGAGAATGATCCTGGGGTAGTTCCATTGCCTTTTGTAACTTTAACAATCGTTTTCTAATTTTTAGAAAGAATACAATAGAAGAAACAATAAATATTGCAAAAAAAGAAATAATCACAGCTTCAAATACAACTTCAAATTTTTCTCGAACTTGATGCATTGGTGGTTTAAAATACTTTCTTGGAATTTGAAATACCATGAATGCTCCTCGCTCATTTTCTCCTATATAAGAAACGATCGTATATGGATCACCGTCAAAGCTTTTTTTCATAAACCCCACTGAATCACTAGCAGACCATTGTTTCGGAATATGCTGCTGTTCTGGAATTTGAAAACTCGTTTCACCACGACTATTTACCCAAAATAACGAGCTTTCTGGATACTTCTCGTGAAAACTTTGAAAAACTTGTTGAATTTCTGCTGGATTTTCTTCATGTAAAATCCTCGCTTTACTTTGCCATTCTTCTTCAATTTTTCCACTTGAATAATATACACCTAACCCTCTGATCCACTCCACGTAATTCATAAAGAGCATCGAAGTCAAGGGAACAATTAATGGTAACAAAATCATCGCTATAAATATGATAAGTAAATACTTTCTCAATAACGAAGTTTTTTTCATCATGCCTTACACCGATAACCAATTCCACGTATTGTTTCTATTATTTTAGGGCTACTTGGATTTCTCTCTATTTTTTCACGTAAATGGCGGATATGAACCATTAATGATTTATCCCCTTCTATGTAGGCTTCATTCCATACTGCCTCAAAAATTTGTTCCTTTGTTAATGTACGATTCATATTCTTCATCAAATAGAAAAAGATTTGATGCTGTTTTCCTGATAGAACAATTTCATCATCTGTGTCTGCATCAACAATCCGGTAATCTTTCATAAATACTTTTAGATGTTTCACATGTTGCACTTCTGCCCCATCTTTGTTGTACCGCCTTAATAAAACTTCAATACGTGCCATTAACTCTTTGGGATGGAATGGCTTTGTTATATAATCATCAGCAAATGTTAATCCATATATTTTATCTTCTAGTGTTGTTCTTGCAGTCAGCATAATGATTGGAATATCTGGATATTCACTTTTAAAACGTTGGGCTAATGTAAAGCCATCAAGCCCGGGTAACATAACATCTAAAACAATTACATCGGCTGTTTCACACGCTTCATTAGTACCTTTCTCTGAAGTAAACCATGAAACTTCATACTCTTGTTTCTCCAGTTCTCTTTTTACCCATTCCCCAATCTCAAGATCATCCTCAACATATAAAATGTGTGTCATTTTTTCACCTTCATATATAAATTTAACCGTTCTCTTCCATCATAAGGAATACAACACAATTTGAAAACTAGCATACTCCAAAATTAGGTAATAATGTATAAATTTAAACAAATCTTAAACTCTTCTAACCTTATCATTAACCTTTATTTCCTATACTTGATTTGAGGTGATAGGAATATGAATTATATTGTAGAAACGGCAGGGTTAACAAAAAAATATCGAAATGATTATGTGGTACATAACGTAGATTTAAAAATTCCAAAAGGAGAGATTTACGGATTCCTCGGACCTAACGGAGCTGGTAAAACAACTAGCATTCGCATGTTATTAGGTCTTATTAAACCGTCGCAAGGGAATGTCACAATATTTCAACAAGATTTAGCAAAAGAACGTTTATCCATATTATCTAAAATTGGAGCTCTTGTTGAAAATCCATCTTATTATGCTCACTTAAATGCTATTGAAAATTTAGAAGTCTATCGTATATTACGTAATGTTCCGAAAGAAAAGATTGCAGAGGTTTTGCAAATCGTTGGTCTACAACATGCTGCAAAACAGAAAGTAAAAGAATACTCACTAGGAATGAAACAACGGTTAGGAATTGCAATTGCCTTACTTGGTGATCCACAGCTATTAATTTTAGATGAGCCGACAAATGGACTTGATCCAGAGGGGATTCATGAAATTCGCACTTTAATTAAACAATTAGCGAAAGAAAGAGGTATTACCATTCTTATATCTAGTCACTTATTAAGTGAAATTGATCAAATGGCAACTTATGTTGGAATCATCGCAAAAGGAAAGCTTATTTTTCAAGATAAAATAGAAATATTACGCCATCATGCTCAGCATTCTATTTCACTTATGACTGACAAACCAGATGCTGCTTGGAAAATCATTCTTGCTAAAGGAATTCCTTCCGTGCAAGAGGAGAAGCGAATTATTCTATCAAACGTATCAAACGAAACTGTTGGAGAGATTGTAAAAACACTTGTAACACATAACATTTCTATATTTAGAATTGAAGAAAATAAAAAATCACTCGAAGAGATATTCTTACAGCTTGTAAAGGAGGAGGAGACACATGTACAAACGCCTCTTTCAATCTGAGCTTTTAAAAATAAAGAGGACATGGATTTGGTTTTTAATTTTTTTAGGACCAGTAGGTGTCATTTCGCTTCAAGCATGTAATTTTTTTCTTCGTTATGATTGGTTGACAGAGAAATATGCAAAAGACTTATGGGGCGGCCTTATTTCTGAGACACAACCGCTTGCTCTAGTAACCCTTATATTAGGTACTACCATTATTACTTCTTTAATCGCTCATATAGAGCATCATTCTAGTTCATGGAAACACCTTCTATCCTTACCTATTAAGAAGAGACATATTTTTTTAGTAAAATTTATATTGGTGTTTTGCCTGCTCACTGTATCTTGTTCTTTATTATTGATTGGTACAGTTGGGTTAGGTTTAGCATTACAATTCGATACTGCAATCCCATGGTTTTCTATATTTAAAATGAGTTTCTATCCTTATTGGTCAGCACTACCAATTGTAGCTTTACAATTATGGGTCGCTGTCACATTTCAAAACCAAAGTATTACATTTACAATCGGACTGTTAGGAACTATTTTCACAATGTTTTCAGCAGCTCTTCCAAATTGGTTCATATGGCGATGGCCAAGTTTACGGATTGACTGGGGACCTCCACTTTTATGTGTAGCAATGGGTCTAATCGTTAGTATATGTATGCTGTTTGTCGAAACAGCAGATTTTACTAGAAGGGATGTGCACAAATAATGATTTGGCTTAGAACAATGCAAGTTGAATTTTATAAAATGAAAAAAACAAAAATATGGATATTATTATTTTTGAGTCCTATTTTAGCTGGAGGAATCGCCTATGCAAGTGGTTCAAGCTACCCTGAATATAAACATTGGGAATTAGTTTATAATATTATGATAACGATACACGGCATGCTACTTTTACCATTGTTAACAGGCATTTTCACTGCATTTATTTGCCGATATGAACATTCAAACGGGGGATGGAAACAACTGTTGGTACAACCGATAACAAGGTATCACACCTATATAATGAAATTTTTATTTGTTCTCTTATTTGTAGGTACAATGCAAGTTCTCTTCATTATAAGCTATGTTAGTGTTGGACAACTTTTGCATTTATCCGGTCCGTTTCCGCTCATTCCTACAATTAAAAGTGTTACGGGGGGCTGGATTGCTACTCTACCTTTAATCGCCTTACAATTATGGGTGTCAACTATCTGGTCCAGCTTTGCGGCACCGATTGCTTTAAATGTTATAGCTTCCATACCCGCTCTAATGATTGCAAATTCCGAAAGGTTTGGTCCTTTTTATCCATGGGCTCAACCATTTCTCGCCATGCTTCCTAAAGAAGATTCACAACTATTTTATATTTCTTTTCACACACTAATATTTGTCGTAATTGGTAGCTTTGTTATTTTATTTATAGGTGGTTTTGTTCATTTTATGAAAAAAGCATATTAATTCCTTATATACAATATAAATAGCCCAGAACTGTTCAAAAAAAAGTTCTGGGTTATCAAAACTAGACATACGAGTTGTATCCATATATAGTAGAAACAATTACTCCAACTACCAATATCCCTGGCAATAAATTTGCTACTTTAATTTTAATAAAACCAAGTAGGTTTAATCCAATCGCAAGAATCATAATGCCACCTGTCGCAGTCATCTCAGTTATAAATTGATTCATCAATTTCTCCGGTACAAAATTATCGATTTGCGTCGCAAATATAGCAATTACACCTTCATATAAGATAACTGGTACTGCTGAAAACAATACTCCAATCCCAAGCGTTGTTGTTAAAATAAGAGAAATAAACCCATCAATAATCGCTTTTGTAAAGAGTACATCATGATTTCCACGAATACCACTATCTAATGCTCCTAGTATCCCCATCGCTCCAATTGCGAAGATTAACGTCGCTGTTACAAACCCTACAGATATACTTCCTTCTCCTTTGGAACCAACTTTATTTTCTAACCAATCTCCTAAACTTTTTAATTTCTCTTCTAATTGTAGCCATTCCCCTATTACCGCTCCTATTACAAGACTTAAAATGACAACAAGAAAGTTCTCACTCTTCAATCCCATTTGTAATCCCAGTACTGTAACAGCTAGACCAATCGTATGCATAACCGTTCCCTTCATACTTTCCGGAATGCTACTCAACACTTTACCCAATAACGTACCTATAATGATACATACTCCATTTACAACTGCTCCTAATATAACCATTCCATATTCTACATCCTCATTGACTGCAAGACTTTGAGTATTACAATAAAGCCCCAGTAGCTTATTCATTAGGAAACTTCCTGTTCCCAAACTATGTAAAAAGAAAAAGTGTCAAAACCGGTATACTAACTCTTACATTTAAAGGAAAGGATGTCCAAATGTCATTCAATCCTTATATCATCCGTAACGATCAAATTTCTCTTGTTACCCCTGAAGAAAAGAAAACAGCCTTACAATATTTACAGACTGTTTCAGGTGACATAGAAATTGATGAAAATGGAAAAATAATTGACAAACGCAAATAGATAGAAAGAGAGCTTATCATTTTTTAGCTCTCTTTCTTGTTTGTATATTAAATTAGCAAATCAAACAAAACAGGGTTTTTATTTAACTCTACAAATTGAATATGATTCTCTTGAAAGCGAGTAATTAACGGCTCATAATCTTCTTTATGTTTTAACTCCACGCCAACAAGCGCGGGACCATTTTCCTTATTGTGTTTCTTAATATACTCAAAGCGGGTAATATCGTCCTCTGGCCCTAAGCCTTTATCCAGGAACTCTCGCAATGCCCCTGAGCGCTGCGGAAATTCAATGATAAAATAATGTTTTAATCCTTCGTAAATGAGAGAGCGCTCTTTCATTTCTTGCATTCTATCAATATCATTATTCCCACCACTTAACGTACAAACAACGCTTTTCCCTTTTATTTCATCTTTATAAAAGTCGAGCGCCGCAATGGAAAGAGCACCAGCTGGTTCCGCAACGATTGCATTTTTCTTATATAATTCTAAAATTGTTGTACAAATTTTTCCCTCAGGAACTAATACAATATCATCGAGTACATCTTTACAAGTTTCAAAGGTTAATTTCCCTACCTTCTTGACCGCTGCTCCATCCACAAAACTATCAATGCTCTCTAGCGTCACATTTTTGTTTTGTAAAAAAGCTTCTTTCATCGATGCTGCTCCCTTTGGTTCCACACCGATTACTTTTGTAGTAGGACTCACACCTTTTACATATGTACCGATACCAGAGGCTAGACCGCCACCGCCGATTGCTGTGAACACGTAATCAACGGGTTGCTCCATATCATGTAAAATTTCAACTGCAACCGTCCCTTGACCGGCAATCACATATGGATCATCAAATGGATGCACAAACGTCATACGATTTTCTTCACAATAGCGCTGTGCTTCCTGAAAAGAACTATCAAATGTATCACCGACTAATACAATTTCCGCATAATCACCGCCAAAGAACTGGACTTGTGATACTTTCTGCTTTGGTGTTGTTGTTGGCATGAAAATTTTTGACGGAATCTTCAATAAATTACATGTGTACGCAACACCTTGCGCGTGGTTACCAGCACTCGCACATACGACACCGTTTTGTAATTGTTCTTTCGATAAACTTTGAATTAAATTGTAAGCACCACGAATTTTAAATGAACGAATGACTTGCAAGTCTTCTCTTTTCACATACACGTCGCATTCATACTTCTCAGATAAAACCGCATCTCGCTGAAGCGGTGTTTTATTGACGATATCCTTCATATGATTATGAGCCATAAGGATATCTTCAATTTTCACTCTCTCCTTTACATTTTGCACCATTTCGTATCATTCCTTATCTCTTTTTTTTATATCATTTCAATCAAAATTTTGCATTTTCAATACTGCGCCTGTATTTGCTGATGTCACCATTTGTGCGTAGCGCCCAAGCCATCCCGTTTTTACTTTTAATTCTGGTCTTTTCCACTCTGTCCGGCGTTTTTCTAACTCTTCTTCACTTACTCTCACTTCAAGTAAACGCTCATCTACATCAATACATACGATATCTCCTTGCTCAAGAAGTGCAATTTCCCCGCCGGCAGCCGCTTCTGGTGAGATATGTCCTACAGAAATACCACGTGATGCCCCTGAGAAACGTCCATCTGTTAAGAGAGCAACATCTGCCCCTAACCCCATACCAGCAATTGTTGATGTTGGAGCTAACATTTCTGGCATACCAGGACCACCTCTTGGCCCTTCATAACGAATAACAACAACATCTCCTTTTTTTACTTTTCCAAGCATAATTCCTGCAAGTGCCTCGTCCTGTGAATTAAAAATAACACACGGGCCCTCAAATCGTTTTACTTCTGTTGCACCACTTTTAATAACAGCACCATCTTTTGCAAGGTTTCCTTTTAATATACGCAGGCCACCTTCTTCACTATGAGGATTTTCAAGAGAGTGAATTACTTCTTTATCCTGAATATTTGCATGAGCGATGTTTTCTCGTAATGTCTGACCAGTAGCAGTAATACGATCGAGATGAAGTACATCCTCTTTTCTACTTAATTCTTTTAAAATTGCACTAATGCCACCCGCGCGATCAATATCTTCCATATGCCAATTTGAAGCTGGACTTACTTTGCATAGGTGAGGGACACGTCTCGAAACTGCATCAATACGGCTCATATCATAATCAAGTCCCGCTTCTTGTGCGATTGCTAGCGTATGTAATACCGTATTCGTTGATCCTCCCATCGCCATATCAAGCGCAAATGCATCATCAATCGCTTCTTCTGTCACGATGTCGCGTGGTTTAATATCACGTTCAATTAATACTTTTAATTTTTCAGCTGCTTGTTTAATTAATTCCTCACGCCTTGGATCTGTCGCTAAAATACTTCCATTCCCAGGAAGCGCAAGTCCCAATACTTCACATAAGCAGTTCATCGAATTTGCAGTGAACATACCTGAACAAGAACCACAAGATGGGCAGCCATGATCTTCAATATCTTTTAATTCTTCTTCTGAAATTTTCCCAGATTGATAAGCTCCTACTCCTTCAAAAACAGAGCTTAAATCGACTACATCACCTTTAGATGTTTTCCCAGCCGCCATTGGTCCACCTGAAACAAACACGGTTGGAATGTTAACACGCAATGCTGCCATCATCATACCAGGTGTAATTTTGTCACAGTTCGGAATACAAATCATCCCATCAAACCAGTGCGCATTTACTACTGTTTCAACCGAATCAGCAATAATCTCACGGCTTGGGAGTGAATAACGCATACCAATATGCCCCATTGCAATCCCATCATCTACTCCAATTGTATTGAATTCAAACGGAACCATTCCTGCAGCGCGCACCGCTTCTTTTACAAGGCGGCCAAATTCATTTAAGTGTTTATGTCCTGGAATAATTTCAATAAAAGAATTACAAATTGCTACAAACGGCTTGTCAAAATCCTCATCTTTCAAACCTGTTGCTTTTAATAAACTACGATGTGGTGCTTTATCAAAGCCCTTTTTAATCATGTCACTTCTCATTTTTTTAAGTCCCTCCTACACATTTTTCTTTACAAACTGCATGGTGTTCCTCTATTTTGCTAACCATCTGCTCCTTAAGCTAAACTCTCTGCTAGGCCCGGAACGCGTACGCCTCGCTCTCTAGTTAACTTTTTAAATTCTTCCGTTAACTGCTTGGTCACTTCTCCTGGCTTTCCATTCCCGATTTCTCTGGAATCAACTTTTACAACTGGAATTAATTCAGCAGCAGTTCCTGTTAAAAACACTTCGTCTGCTACATATACATCATGACGAGTAAATGGTCTTTCTTCACATGAGATACCTAATCGTTCACACAGTTCAATCACACTATTTCGTGTGATACCTTCTAATGCTCCTAAATAGGCAGGAGGTGTTAACACTTTTCCATCTTTCACAACAAAAACGTTATCTCCTGATCCTTCACAAACATATCCTTGTTGATTTAACATAAGTGCTTCTAGTACACCAGCTTGTGCTGCTTCAATCTTTACTAATACATTGTTTAAATAATTCATTGACTTAATGCGTGGATCAAGCGCATCCGGCATATTCCGGCGAGATGCAACAGATACAACGCTAAGGCCGTTATCATAAAATTCTTGTGGAAACAACTTTAACTGTTCTGCGATAATAATGACACTCGGCTTTTCACAACCTCTTGGATCGAGTCCTAAATTCCCTTTTCCTCTTGAAACAATTAACCTGATATATGCATCGGCATATTCATTTTTTTGTAGTGTCTGTAAAACTGCTTCTTCCATTTCTTCTACTGTCATTGGAATAGTGAGTAAAATTGATTTCGCGGATTCATATAAACGCTTCAAATGCTCTTTTAAACAAAATACATTTCCGCCGTAACTACGAATCCCCTCAAATACGCCGTCTCCATATAAAAATCCGTGATCATATACTGAAACAACCGCTTTTTCCTTCTCTACTAATTCCCCATTCATATAGATATACTGGTTTCCCATCTTACATCGCTCCTTTTTATGCAATCCATTTCTATATCGATTGCTGAGAAGAATACATTTAGACAGAATATTCTGTATATTAAACCTAAAAATATACTCACCTCAACAATCGATTTTCTACAAACGTGTAGCAACCTAGTACTGAGACGAGGGAATCGTGGTACCACTCAGCTTCCTTATACTTCTCACAAAATATAAGCTCTGTAAGTCCAAATTAGACTTCTGTTCTTCTACCGGGAACAACTCCGTTACTCCCTACTTGTTTCCTTTCGTGAGTAATGCTCCGAGGTGATTTTCAATCGATATAATTGTTACTACCCTCACAGCCACGGGGCAGCTCTCTGAAACAATTTATATCGTTTACTCTCCTCTTCTTCACATTCTTCTATTCTATTTTCTAAAATAAAAACTCTCGCTTCAGCAATCAATTACTACACCATAGTAGCTTTGATTGCTGAGGCGAGAGTTTCGCGTTACCACTCAGCTTCCTTATACTTCTCACGAAATATAAGCTCTGTAGGTCCTATCAGACCCCCGTCCATTTACCGGAGACGATACCGCCGCCCTCTACTCAGTTTCCCTTTCGCAAGCGATGCTCCGAGGTGATCTTCAATGATTCGATCGTTACCACCCTTCCAGCCACGGGGCAGCTCTC
>NZ_JBALQK010000191.1:14304-14490 GCF_036965845.1 Bacillus sp. JJ1127
ATAGATCTTTTTTGTTAAAACATAGGTTTTGGCATGTTAAAAAGAAGCTTTTTTTGCTAACCTAGCATCCCCCACAGATTTTCTTATACAAGAACCGAGCTAGTAATAATTATCCTTCCTTAACTCTTGAATGAATTTAAGCGTTTCATTATACAAACCCAATTGATATCTTAGGACTAAACTTTT
>NZ_JBALQK010000192.1:0-8105 GCF_036965845.1 Bacillus sp. JJ1127
ATGTGTCACTATCTCAGTAATAGATTAAGAAAATCTTAGTTTATTAAGATTTATACATAGTAAAAGGACTAGTAAAAAGTTTATATATGCAATTCTGCATAAATGAATATACTGGAAATGAATTATTTGTATACTACTTAGTGAGATGCATCTTTATTTAAGCGAATAGTGAAAGGGGAAATAAGAATGAAAAAAACAGTCGTTACATTACTAGCCACCGGAATGGTTTTAGGTGCTCCATTTTCAACTGCCTTTGCAGAAGAGCAAGTATCACAACAAGAAGCTTTGGATAAAATGGAAGTTATACAACAAACGTGGAATGAAGAACAAGGGAACCCATCCTTTCTTTCAGGAGAACTATCTGATAAAAAGGTAAAAACAGAAAAAGAAGTGAAAGTGTTCCTTGAAGAAAATAAAGAGTTATTTAAAATCAATCCACAGACTGATTTAACATTTAAAGAAGTAAAATCAGATGATTTAGGGATGAAACATTATGTGTACATTCAATCTATCAATAAAGTACCAGTTGATGGTGCACAATTCATTGTTCATACAAAGAGTGATGGAACAGTAACAACAGTAAATGGAGACGTACATCCAGCTGCCGCAGATAGTTTGAAAGAAAACACAAAAGCAAAGATTACAAAAGAAACAGCTCTTTCAAATGCATGGAAACATATTAATCTTGCAAAAAAAGATACATTAGTAGAAACAAGTGGAAATCCATTAGAACAAGTGAAAGAAAACTTAAAATCTACAAATGAAAACGCAGATTTAGTTGTTTATGAAAAAGACGGGAATTATTATTTAACATATAAAGTACAATTACAATTCATTAAGCCTTATGGAGCGAACTGGCAAATCTATGTAAACGCAGAAGATGGAACAATTGTAGATTCATATAATGCAGTTACAGATGCAGATACTCCGCAAAAAGGCTATGGAAACGGAGTATTAGGTGATCGAAAAGATCTTAATACAACTTATAGCAGCCAATATGGAAAATACTATTTACAAGACACAACAAAGCCGATGAATGGTGGCGTTATTGAGACATTTACAGTTAATCACAGCAATGCAGATAATCCGAAGAATTACTATCTATTCGATAATGATAATGCTTGGGTAGATAAGGACCAAGCTCCTGCGGTTGATGCTCATGCTTATGCAGGCAAAGTATATGATTATTATAAAAATGTTCATAATCGCAACAGTTTTGATGGAAAAGGGAAAACGATTCGTTCTGCAGTCCATTATGGGAACAACTATAATAATGCCTACTGGAATGGTCAACAAATGATTTATGGAGATGGCGATGGTGTTGAATTCGCACCACTTTCAGGTTCACTTGATGTCGTTGCACATGAGTTAACACATGCGGTAACTGAATATTCAGCTGATCTTCAATACGTAAATCAATCCGGAGCACTAAATGAATCTTTCTCTGATGTATTTGGATATTTCGTTGATCCAGCCAATTGGGATTTAGGAGAAGCTGTATATACACCAGGAGTTGCAGGAGATGCACTTCGCAGCTTATCAAATCCTGAAAAATATGATCAACCTGCTCACATGAGAGACTATCAATATTTACCAGCAACAGAAGAAGGAGATAATGGAGGCGTACATATCAATAGCGGTATTCCAAATAAAGCTGCCTATTTAACAATTAATGCTATTGGTAAAGAGAAAGCAGAAAAAATCTATTACCGTGCCTTAACAACGTATTTAACACCAACAAGTAATTTTAGCAAAGCACGTGCTGCTTTATTGCAATCTGCAGCTGATTACGATGGCGTTAATAGTGCGACATATAAAGCTGTGGCGAATGCTTGGGAACAAGTAGGAGTAAAATAATACGCTTGTTAATGTAATAATATTCCAAAATGAAATTTAATTATTATTTCCTTATATAATATTATATAGGTAATAATAATTAAAAAATCATTATGTAAAAAGACACCCTTACGTAGAAATATTAGCGGAGGGGTGTCCTTTTTGATATGAACTTATCGATTTTTGATGACTAAAATGGTTTTCTAAAGAGTTGCAACGATATATGTCGGAGCAATTAGCTAGAGAGATAGGATTTGTCCTCCTATTGTTTTACGTAGCAGTAACTTATGTGTCGGAAAATTAAAATAGATATATGTAAATAAATAATAAATATTATATATTTACATATATTGATATATTTTTAGATACTCATTATAATTTATTTAGTATAAAGCTTTGTACGTAATTATTTCGAGATTTTATAGGAAACTGTTTAAAAATGAAAAAGTAGAGGGAAAATTAATGAAAATTTTAAAAGGAATGCTCGTATCTACAATAGCAATTACCGCTTTTACGGGACTAGGAAAGACTTCTTATATAGTGAGTGCTGCTTCAAACAATTCAGTAGTACAGCAAAAAGAATCTAATGTAGAAAAAAAAGAAGAAAAGCAAATCATTGTAAAGTTTAAAAATGCGATGAATTTACCATATGAGGATGGTATAGAAAAACGAATACAACATGAAAAAAATGATATAGTACTAGAAAAGTTTTTTTCTGAATTCCCAGATTTAACATTAACACGTTTATTTACGTCTGTAAGTCCTAAAGAAATCCAAAATCTAAATGAAAATGTTAAAACCGATAATAATACTTCATCTTCTAACTTATTAAATTATTATGTAATTCAAGTTTCGAAAAATGAACAAGCTGAAATATTAGTAGAAAAATTAAAACAATCATCTTTGATAGAGGATGTATACATGAAAGAACTAGAAAATGTAACACCACCGGAAGTACAGATGCCAAAATTATTTCTTAATCCCTATGATGACCCTAGATTCGAAAACCAAGGATATTTAAAAGAGGCACCATATGGTATTAATGCACCTTATGCTTGGGGGATCAAGGGAGGCGATGGAAAAGGTGTAACATTTGCAGATATGGAGTATGGCTGGCTATTAAATCATGAAGATCTAGAAAAGCAAAATATCGAACTTATATCCGGAAGAAATACAGATGCTCACGCTGGACATGGCACGTCGGTTCTAGGAATTGTTTCTGCGGAAGATAATCAAATCGGCAATATTGGTATTGCACCAAAAGCTACAGTAAAAGTAGTATCTCAAATTAGGGATGACGGCAGTAATAACAAAGCGGATGCCATATTAAGTGCTGTAAATCATCTAAATGCCGGTGATGTTTTATTGTTAGAGGCACAATCGGCTTATGAAGGATATCGTGATAAATATTTTCCGGTTGAAGTGCAACCAGATGTATTTGATGCGATTCGTACTGGAACGGATAAAGGAATCGTAATCATCGAGGCTGGAGCAAATGGCTGGAATGACTTAGATGAATTTAAAGATAAAGATGGAAAAAAAGTCTTAAATCGTAATAGCAAAGATTTTAAAGATTCAGGGGCAATCATAGTCGGAGCTGCTTTATCAACTGTCCCTCACGGACGTTCATGGTTTTCAAATTATGGAAGCCGAATTGATGTATATGGATGGGGTCAAAATGTAGATACAACTTCTGCAGATCCAAGTAGAAGTGCTAAAAATTTATATACGTCTAGCTTTAATGGTACATCGAGCGCTTCACCAATTATTGCTGGTGCAGCCGTTTCCATACAAAGTATTGCTAAGGAGCATTTGGGTAAACCTTATAAACCAAGTGAGTTAAGAGACATCTTAAGTAATCCGAACACAGGAACACAATCTGGAGAACCATCTTACGATAGAATTGGTGTTTTACCAGATTTAAAAGCTATATTGTTGAAATTAGGATTTCAGCCAAACGAGGAAGACTCAACTTCAAAAAAACCGCGAGAAAAAGAGCCAAATAACGAAGATACACAGGCAAATCCAATAGATCTCAATACGATTATTGAAGGAAATCTTAACGACAATGATAAGTCAGATATCTATACTTTTACGATTAATTCACCGCAAAATATAGATATTTCCGTATTAAATGAAAAACAAATTGGAATGACATGGACACTTTATCATGAATCAGATTTAGAAAACATTGTAGCATATGGAAAAAATGATGGTAATACCATTAAGGGAGAATATAATGCGAAACCAGGGAAATATTATTTGCATGTCTATAAATATGAAAATAAAAATGGGTCGTATTTATTAAACGTAAAATAGGTTTTATGCATACATGAAACAACAGGAATTTCTCAAATGAACGGTACCCCAATTGTTAGACGTAACTAATAATTGGGGTGCCGTTTTTTATGACCCAATATCTATCTTCCTATTACGCTGCAAATATCACATCATTTTCGGAGATTGATTTGCAACGATAATCGTTTTGATACAAGTCTTATGAGACATTATGGAGTCCTAATTTAACTGTGATTTGATTATGTACCAATATAAAGGCTTTTGTTATTATGGATTTCTAACTGACTTAGCTCTAAACAAAAGTCTGAATATAGCCTTTTAGTTTTGATTCTTTAATATTATTTCCTTTCACCCATTCTTCAAAATTTATGGTTAAGTCGTTGTTTCCTTGAGCAACATTTGTAATAAGAGTTTTCTCTTCAAATGAATAAGCAAAAGTATGTAGGGTTCCAAAAAGATTATCATAATCTGTAAAAAATAATGGCGAGTCTTTATCACTAAATTTATCAAATGTCTCTTCTATACTTAAATTCTGATTCTTTAAGTTATGGATATACTCATTACGTTTTAAAGATCCTTCAATATGTGCTCTATTTTTCTTCTTCATATCAGTATTTTGAAAGTAATTTACACATGAAATAAAACTAGGATCTTTACGGACTAACACTTTTTTTGGACTCACTTCTACGGCTGCATAATTTCCATAAGAATCGCCAAGGGAAAAATTATAACAGGTAGCATGAGGGATGTCTTTGAGTAAATCAATAGCTTCTTCTGTAGATTTACAAGCATCTAGTACCATCCTCACACTAGTCCAAGCAGATATACCTTCCTGATATTCCTGATTATTTACAAAATGAAGCCCAATAGCTAACCCACTTTCATTTACTCCATCATGTCTTCCAATGATTTGCAAACTATAACCACAAGAAGCTAAAACATTTTTAGAATCTAGCAATAATAAGAGACCATCATAAATATCAGGTGAAAAATCGTAATTCCTTACATAATATCGATGATCCACAAATGCTGAACATCCCATATTAGCTAATTTAGGTACATCATAGCCACTAAACATAGCAGCCACTTTCTCATATGGAAGTTGTAAGCCTTCAGATAAACCTTGCAATTCTTCAAGCAAGTTAGGGGATAAAGAGGAAAATAAGTCATGAAAGTGATTCATATTAATTTCAGGCTTAGTTAACTTATTAAATACATTAATTAAACTCTTATCCTTTAAATATTCTCCAAGATGGAAACCTATTTCGTAAGGAGTAGTTCTCAATTGAAGAATATCAATCTCAAAATTAGACAATCTTTTCACCCTTCCTGTTCGCTTTAATATCATATATTTTGAAATTATAGCATAAAAAGGATAATTTTTATTTTTTATATTCCATACATGTAAGGGTAACATAACGCAATATTATCGGTAGCAAAGACAAGGCGGATCCTTACTCTCATAAAGAATCCGCTTTTTTTCTTTCCATCAATCTATGCAATTTTTTATACATTCCTATCATGGAGCGGGTATCGCCTAGCAAGAGAGCAGGAAAAAATGAAAATGGTTACAGATGCGTAATATTTACATTATAAATAGAGGTCAAGTTATAATAAGAGAAATAGAAGAGGAGGTCTGTTGTGAAAAGTCTTCGATATTTCAATATGGGTACTATTTTTATTTTATACACAGTACTGATGTTTTACATCGGATGGAATGGTTGGGTGTGGCTGCGGACACTCTTTGGCTGGGAAGCATGGGGATATTATGCTTTACTGGTAGGTTTATTCTCATATGCTTATTTACTTGTTCAAGTGTTTAAGTTTCTTCCTTTGCTAAGAACAATTGGTTCTTATTGGTTTGCAGTGATACAATACGCGCTTATACTATTGCCACTAGCTGATCTAACGGTAGTTATTTTACAATTGTTATCTGTTCAGGCAGAGACAGCTATTATTTGGACAGGGACTGTTGTTTTCATTCTATTCCTATTTATTTTCGGCTACGGGATGTATAATGCGTATAGTCCAGTCGTTCGAAAGTACGATATACATATACCGAAAAAAGTGGAAGGGCGCAAAAGCTTACGTATTGCGATGGCTTCTGATATGCATTTCGGTAAACTATCTGGCGTTTCTCATTTAAAAAGGCTAGTCCATCATGTAAACGAAATGAAACCTGACATTATTTTATTACCTGGAGATATTATCGATGATCATCCAGGAGAATTTATTAAAAAGAACATGGGACAGGTTATGAAACAAATGCAAGCCCCACTTGGTATATATGGGGTGCTAGGAAATCATGAATATTACGGCAGGGCCATCCCTGAATTTTTACAAGAGATGGATAAGATTGACGTTCACATTCTTTTAGATGAAGTCATTACAATTGAAGACAGTTTTTACCTCGTTGGAAGAAGGGATAAAACAGAGCGGGATCGTCAAAGTTTTGAAGAGCTAATGAGTACAGTAGATCAATCACTTCCTGTTATCGCAATGGATCATCAGCCATTTGAACTAAAACAAGCGGGAGAAGCTGGTGTAGATTTACTATTATCAGGTCACACGCACCGTGGACAAATGGCACCGAATCATATCATTACGAAACGCATGTATGAACTAGATTGGGGATACGTACAAAAAGGTGCATTTCACGCCATTGTTTCCTCAGGATTTGGATTTTGGGGACCGCCGCTTAGACTTGGGAGTCGGTCAGAGATTATCCAGATAGATGTTACGTTTGAATAAATAAGAAAAGCAGTTGCCATTGGTAGCTGCTTTTCTTATCATGAAGTGCTATTTGGATAAGTTTCACTCTTTTTTGTGAAATAAAGTAAAACTTTAATAAACGGGAGATTCTGTATCCCCCACCTAACTTTTTACAAGAGTCTTACTTCCCGCAAATAGCGGGATAAAAGCAAAAAACGTCAAGAAACAAATAGCGCTTTCTTTTATCATAATACATATAGGGCGGGTGAACAGAGATGGAAAGCTATGAAACGCAAATTCAAAAGGCAATTGATTATATTGAAGAAGATGTAATGGAAAAACAAACGTTACGTAATTTAGCTCATATTGCAGGGTTTTCAGAATATCATTTCCACCGCGTGTTTCAGGCGATGGTTGGTGACTCTGTAATGGAGTATGTTCGTAAGAGGAGGTTAGCCCAGGCAGCTTATCAGCTTTCTCATACAGATGAAAAAATTATTGATGTTGCATTAGAACATGGCTTTCAATCTCATGAAACGTTCACTAGAGCCTTTAAAAAATTGTTTCAAATGACGCCAAGTGCGTATCGAAAGCAAGAAATAAAAACACCGATGTATTACAAAGTGAATGTGAAACAGAGGAAGTTGAATCCATATTTAGGGGGAATACAGATGGAATTTCGTATTGAGAAAAAGCCAGCGTTTCTTGTCGCTGGATATGAAATGAAGACGACTAGTAAAGAGGGGGAAAATCTCAAAGACATTCCGGCATTTTGGGATCATTATTTACAAAAAAATCTAGCGGATCACATTCCAAATCGTAAAGATACAAGTCAATATGTAGAGCTTGGAATGTGTACAGATTTTAATTTAGAAGCAGGAGATTTCACTTATATTATCGGAATGGAAGTTACAGATTTTGAGAATATGCCAAGTGAACTTACGAAGCGTACATTCCCAGAAGCAACATACGCTGTATTTACAACACCAAAAGTACCTCACAAAGATATGGTAGCATCAATTCAGCAAACTTGGAATGCAGTCTTCTCAGAATGGTTCCCGCATTCAGGATATGAACATGCTGGAGTGGTAGAGTTCGAGTTATATGATGAACGTTGTCATGAAGATAAGAGCGAATTTGCTCAAATTGAACTTTGGTTGCCGGTGCAGAAGAAACAATAAGAAAAGGAGCGAATCATAAAAAATGATTCGCTTTTCTATATATAAATCAATTGAAAAACAGACATAAAACCCCTCTTT
>NZ_JBALQK010000192.1:8222-12152 GCF_036965845.1 Bacillus sp. JJ1127
AAAATGGATTTATATATATAAAGGGAGGAATGGGAGTATGTTTAAAAAGTTAGAATGCGTATCGATACATACAAAGGATATAGAGAAATCTGTTTCGTTTTACGAATCAATGGGCTTGAAGCAAAACTGGATTGTAGAGAGAAATTTAGAGAATAATAAAGTTTGGACGTTAATAGGATTGAAATTTCCAGATAAACATAGTTCGGAGCTAGTGCTAAGCGATCATCCAAATATTGATTTTATGGAAGTGGAAATATTGGTAGAAGATGTTTGCGAAACATATGAGCGTTTAAAAGACAATAAAGATGTAAAATGGATCCGTGAACCGTTTCAAACAGAATCAGGGCATGTGGCCGTGATGGAGGCGCCGGATGAGAATGTGTTTGTATTAGTTGGGAAATAGAAAAAGAACTTCCTAGATTGGTATACTAGGAAGTTCTCTTTTTGTTAGGAGAGCGGGAATATGATAATAATTGTCGTTCCTTTTCCAAGTTCACTTTCAATAGAAATGGTACCTTTATGAGCAAGGACAAGTTGTTTTGTAATAGCTAGACCAAGTCCTGTTCCTGCATTGTTTTCTTCTGTATTTGTTCCGCGGTAATATCGTTCGAATAATAGATCTTTCGTTTTTTCATCCATTCCTTTTCCGTTATCTGAAATAGAAAGTGTAAATGAGTTTGTATTTTGTGCGAGCTTTACAATTACTTTTGTTGTTTCATTATTATGTTTCACAGCGTTTGCTAATAAGTTTTCAATGATGCGCTGGAACCACTTCTCTTCAATAGCGTAATAAATTTTATTAGAACTCGGAACAAATTCAATATTTTGATTTTGAAGAGTTGGATTGTTAATGAATTGTAATAAGACTTTTTGGACGAACTGGTTAATCTCCATATTAACGGGCTGCGTAGGAAGTGCATTATTTTTTAACTGGTAAGTTAAACTTAAGTCGTCAATTAGCGTCGTCATATATTGTGATTTTTCCTTCATTACGTGGCCGAATTCTTGAATATTACTATCAGTCCAGTTATATTGCCTAGATTCTAGTAAGAGAGAATAACCATAAATGGAGCTGAGTGGTGTTTTCAAATCATGTGTGAGACCGGTAATCCATTCTTCTCGTGTTTGCTGAATCACTTTTCGCATAGATTCATTCTTTTTAAGGGTAATGGAAAGGTGTTCTAAAGCATTGGTCACATCTTTAAACAGACGGAATGACCATTTTTCTTTACCTGAGCGCCGGAAGCGAACAGCTTTCCCTTTCTTGCTTACAGGCTCTTCATATTTTCCGCTGGCTATATTTTTGAGCCAACGCATTGTATGTAATAGCGGTTTCCCAAATTTTCTTCCATACCAAATAGAAAGAATGACTAAATAAACAAATACGATGAGAAAAATGAGGCCGAATCCTGTAAATAATTTTTTGGCAAATAAGGTTTCTGTTTCATCATCTGGATAGTAATGATCGTTTTTTGCTGTTATGACAAAGAGAAGACCGCTATCTGAATTATAGAAACTAGAGATGTTTTCCTTATGATTCCATGGTTCTTTTTCAGAAAGTGTTGTCTGTATTACAGAAAGTGTTTTTTTCTTTTCACTTGGATATGAAAAAACTTCTTCTCCATTTGCGTTGAATATTTGTAATAGTGCCTTTTCCTTAGAAAGTAGATTCTTTTCTTGTTCCGTTAATGCAAAGTTATCTACCACTTGAGAAGGATGATTTTGTTTGAGTTTTTGTAGTATCGCGCTACTTTTCATCACGCCACCATAAATAACGAGTGCTTTTTTTTCTTCTAGTTCAATTTCCCAGTAAGTGAATTTATAGGGGCTCTGTATATGATGCTGTAAATATGCGACTAAAGATGTCTTTGTATAAGATTTAGGGACATCATCTGGTGTGTTGAAATGATAAAGAACTTTTCCGTTATCATCTACAATTTGGAGCCAGTCATTTTTATCTGTAATTATATTTTTTACATCAGATTGCAATGTAATCTGACCATCTTCTGACGATATATATTGAGAAATTGTGAAACTATCAGAATTTGGGATGTTAGGTTCGTATAACGTAGTACCAACGAGATAAACTAGGTAAGCAAAAGCAATTAATACTGCAATCAGTAAAGTAAACCAGACAAAAATGTGCTGCATAATAAACTGGATAATAAGTCTTCTACTTAAATTCATATTTACTACCTACTTTGCAACGAATTTATAGCCAAGACCACGGACGGTTTTTATGTACTGTGGATTACTTGGATCTAGCTCGATTTTTTCACGCAGCTTTCGGATATGGACCATAACTGTATTATCATCCCCATTGTAGGCAGGAGCACCCCAAACCTTTTCGTATATTTCTTCTTTGGAAAACACGTAATTAGGATGTTCACAAAAAAAGAGTAGCAGTTGGAAAAGCTGAGCTGAACATTCAACGATTTTCCCATCGACTTGTAATTCTGCTGCATGTTTATCGACTTGAAATCTTCCAAATGAATTAAAATATTTTTCTTTCACAGGTTTTGTAGTTTGTTTCATATGTCTTCGAAGTTGTGCTTTCATACGAGCAACAACCTCTAATGGATTGAATGGCTTTGTAATATAGTCATCTGCACCGTATAAGAATCCAGATACTTTATCTAAATCAGACGTTTTTGCTGTTAAGAAAAAGATTGGACAATCTGTTTTTTTACGAATAATCGGACAAATATCGAAACCAGATTGCCCAGGAAGCATTACATCTAGAATCATTAGATCATAATGATTTTGCTCAACAAGTAATAAAGCCTCTTCAGCGGATGTAGCAGTTGTAATATGAGAAAATCCTTCTTTTTGTAGAATAGTAGTTAATAGTTGCAAAATTGCTGTTTCGTCATCGACAAGTAAAATATTTGCATGATACAAAATAAAATCCCTCCTATTTTCACCGAATATCATAACATTTTCTTGTAACTTATGGAATTTTTAAGGGAATTTTAAGATTTTCTTTCTTAGAAATTAAGATTAAGATGATATGATTAAAGTAACGTAGGGGAGGAGAAGAGTGTGAATCCGTTTCATTCGATGCGAGCTAGATATTTTTTGATTGTATTTGCACTACTTATTTGTATAGAACATAATAGTAAGCAATTGCTAGAAAATACTTTTCATCTACCAATTTCTTTTATTACAAGTCTACTTGTATTTTACATACTTCCATCCACTTGGCTATGGTATGAATATAGAAGGTATCATGTTCCATTTACTTCATTTATTAATAAAAGAGGTTCATTTAACTTGTTACAAGTTTTCATGATTACAGCTATGCTATGCCTTTTTAGCTATGGATACCTTATTTTGTATATGTATAGCTTCGCGTGGATTACACCGGATTTTATAATGAATACGTTGTATGAACCTGTCATAGGTCATACAGGGGGATACATCTATCAATTTGTAATGATTGTATTTGTAGCTCCTATTATAGGTGAATTTGTGTTTAGGGGATTTCTGTTTCAACGCTTTGCAGCAAAATGGGGTACAGGAAAAGGGATGATAGGTGTAGCTCTTCTTTTTGGATGTTTGCATGTTGAGTTTCTTAGTGCTGTTGTGTTTAGTATCGTATTGTCAATTGTATATATTCGTTCAAAAAGTTTACTTATGCCAATTGGCATCCACATGCTAAATAATGCGACTGTACTTATTACATCTTTTATCGTTAGTAAAGAAAAAATGATAAGTTTTGCAGAGTTTTCCAATCATACTACATTTGTTACAGGGCTTATTATTTTTATGATTGGATTAAACTTAGTACTCATCTTTTTGTTTATCAACCGCCGTTATATGAGTAAAGATGCACCGATAATATATACAAGCAAAGTGAGAGAAATCCAGTAATGATTTATATATACATCCATTAAAAAACCGACATAAATCCCCTCTTTTTAGATGGGA
>NZ_JBALQK010000192.1:12260-17082 GCF_036965845.1 Bacillus sp. JJ1127
TCTGCATAACAGGGATTTATATAGTTTTTTCATTTTAATAGTGACATGTATATTTCAGGAGAGTAGTAGGGATGAAGATGATTAGAAAATACTGAAAAATTATAAAAATCACATTAATGATAAATGACGGAAAAATATAGAAAGGAATGTGAATGATTATATGAATGAAATACTACCATCAAATAAGTTATTTTATTTGATTATGGTTAGCATAATTATAATTACGACAGTGAATGTTGCTCTTCGCTGGGATGAGGCCTATTTTTTTGTTTATTTAGCACTTCATCTGCTAGGCCTATTATGTATTGGCGGTGGCATTGTAGTTGAAAAAAGAAGTGAGGATGGCATTAATTATATATGTGTGCTCGGTCTTGTACTCCTTTTAACTGTACAAGGAATTATGAAATATAGTTCACTTTCTTTTCAAGACTTCAGTTTTATTGTGGACATGATACCGTAGAGATACGATCCTAAACAGAAATGTAAAAACTCTTCTCGCCTAGAAGAGTTTTTTACATTGCCTTTTTAATTTTTTCGAGCACTTTTTGACTATTAAACCCGCGTTCTCCCATACCAAATACTTCAATTAATCGATCGTTTTCATCAAGTAAATAAGAGTTAGAAGTATGAATATAAAGTCCGCTTCCAGGGTCGCGGTATTGAAAGTTAAATGTGTCGGCTAGTTTTTTCGTTTCATCTACATCGCCGCGTAGTAAATGCCATCCTTTTGTTTTTTTTATTTCAAAGGTGTTCGAATATGTAGTTAATACTTCTTTTGTATCAAATTTAGGGTCAATTGTAATTGTAATAAATTCAATCTTTTTCCCGAAGAGATTTTCTTTTTCTAACTCATCACGTAAATGTTTCATTTTGTATGTAGTGACTGGACAAATGTCGGGACATTTTGTGTATATAAATTCTACAAGTTTTAATTTTTTAGGTAAGTTATCGAAAGATACGGTAGAGCCATTTATATCTTCCATAATGATGCCGCGGGGTATTTCAGCTGAAGCTTTACGATAGTCTGTAAAATAATAAATGCCAATACTAATTACAATGATTAAACCTAATGTAAAAGTTACATAAATCTTTTTCATCTTCCAATCCCCTCCTAAGTTTATTTTATAAGAAGAATCAGAAAATTAACGAAAAGGGATTGAAAGTTCCATGACAATTCTCTGTATTAGCTTGTTCTATTTTAGAAGGTATGCACCTACAATAATAATAGACAGGCAGCATAGAGGAGGGAATACTGTGAGGAAAGTTATTGGTTGGTCGCTTTTTTTGTACGTTGGTTTTGCTTTCTTTATATATTGGTATTTATTTGGATGGAATCATGAGATCATTCCGGATATGTATAAAGGAACGAGTGCTGATCCGCAAACATTTATGAATGCGAAGGAGCTTACACTAAGTCAAAATTACTCGCAGGTGAAAAATTTACTCTTTTTTTTAGCAACGCCTCTTGAATGGCTTATTTTATTGTTTGTTCTTGTTTTAGGTGTATCAAAGCGTTTTGAAAAATGGTCAAAGGATACGACAAAAGTAAGGGTCTTGCAGATTGCGATTTATTTATTTTACTTATCACTACTTACAACAGCTCTTTCATTACCGATGCAGTGGATTGGACATAAAGTATCGATTGATTACGGGATTTCAACGCAGACAACACCGAGCTGGATAAAAGATCATGTCATTGATTTTTGGGTAAATTACGTAATCATGCTACTTATTGTTTCGGTTCTGTTATGGCTGATTCGAAAGTTTCCTAAGAGATGGTGGTTAGCTGGATGGGCGCTATCTGTACCGTTTACGATTTTTTTAACGTTCGTGCAGCCGGTTTTAATTGATCCGCTCTACCACGACTTCTCTACGCTGAAAAATAAAGAATTAGAAACGAAAATTTTAGCACTTGCAGATCAAGCGGATATTCCAGCTGAACATGTATATGAAGTAAATATGTCGGAAAAAACGAACGCGTTAAATGCGTATGTAACAGGAATTGGCCGTAATACTCGCATTGTAATGTGGGATACAACACTTCAACAATTAAAAGATAAAGAGATTTTATTTATAATGGCTCATGAAATAGGACATTATGTGATGAAACATATATATTGGGGCGTAGCAAGTTATATCGTTTTAACCTTTGTGGGCATGTATCTCATTAGTCGTATTATCAATATGTGTCTCAGGAAATGGGGAGATACATTACAAATATCCAAGTTAGCATGTTTCTCTATCATTCCTTTGTTTTTTCTCATTTCTTCTATATTATCTTTTGCGGTAAGTCCGGCATCAAACTATGTATCTCGTATAGAAGAACGTGCGGCTGATCAATATGCATTAAACATGACGAAAGATGGAAAGTCAGGTGTGAAAACATTTCAATATTTATCGAAAACAAGCTTAAGTCAAGTGAATCCACCTGCATTAGTAAAATTTTTCTTATATACGCATCCACCCATTTTTGAAAGAATTCATACGTTTGAAGAATATGAGAAACAACAAAAATAAGAAGCAGCAATTGCGCTGCTTCTTTATTTATGGTAATAAAAGTTTACTTCTGGTAATATTTATCATTGATTTTTATGCTGATTTTGTAAATAATAAACTATAAAATTTAAAAAATCTATATATAGAGAGATAGAGGTGAAGTTGTGGGATATTTAAAAAATTTAAAGGTGAAATATAAATTATTAACACTTATTTCCTTGGCTGTTTTAGGCTTAATCATGACGAGTTGGTTAGCTATCCATTCTATGAAACAAATAAAACATGATACAGAGGTTGTTGTGGATGACTATCAATATTCCGCTGTTTTATTGGAAAGTATGCTTCGTACACAAAATTCATTGGAATATAATTTATTAGAATTCATAACGACTTCACCAGAGCAGAGTGAGAAAAGAAAAGAGAGTGTTACAAATATTGAAAAAGATCTTAAGGAATATGCATCTTTATTGAAAGAATATGATGATGGTTTCAATTTGAGTAAACAAGAAGATGAATTGTTTCAAAGAATGAAAAAGGTTTTACCAGATTATATGGATACATATAAAAATTTGTTTGGGAAAGCAAGAGTAACAAATGACTCTCAAATGATAAATGAATTTCAAAAAGAATTAAAGCCAAAGGGAGTCGAGCTAGCTGGTCATACGATAGATTTAGAGAAATATGTTTCTGATTTAGCTGATAAAGTATTTAATGACTCTAAAAAAATGATTGAACGCTCAATTACTACTTTTATTATAATTGTGGCAGCTAGTATCATTTTTATTTGCATATTAAGTTATGTTATTAGTAAGTTGATAGTCAGCCCTTTACAAACCGTAAGTAGTATGATGGGAAGAGCAAAAGAGGGAGACTTAACTGTATACGGAGATTATAAAGCAAAAGATGAATTAGGTGTATTAGTAAAAGATTTTAATGAAATGATTGCGGGATTAAGGGGAAATATGCAAGAAGTTGAAAACAATATTCAACTTTTATCCCATCATGCAGATGAAGTAGTTTCTGCATCAGAAACATCAAATCATGCAGCTAAACAAATTACAATCGATATTGAAGAGGTTGCAAATGGCGCTGATAGTCAAAAGAAAGCAACTGAACAAACTGCATGTGCGATGGAAGAATTGACGCATGAAATGCAAGGAATCGTTGATACATCTGCGTCAGTAAATGAGCTATCTGCTCACTCTGCATTAGACGCAGAGGCAGGAAACAAACTAATGAAACAAATGATTAAACAAATGGATACGATTCAAGGATCCGTGCAAATGGGTGTTAGACAAGTAGGGGATATGAAAGAGCAATCAGAGGAAATTGTGAAAATTATTGATGTCATGCAGGGGATTACATCGCAAATTAATTTACTAGCATTAAATGCTGCAATTGAGGCAGCTCGTGCGGGGGAAAGTGGAAGAGGATTTGCTATTGTTGCAGATGAAGTAAGAAAGTTAGCAGAGCAATCTAGTGATTCTGCAAAACAAATCGAACAACTTGTTGCTCAGGTAATGGAAGCAACGAATCATACAGTAGACATGATGGGGACAGTAGACCATGAGGTACAACAAGGAACAAAAGTAGTGATGCGTACGGAAGAAGTATTTGGGAAAATTACTGAAAAAGTTCAGCAAGTATCTGCTCAAATTCAAACTGTATCTATGTCTACGGACGAAATGGTTGCGAGCAGTGAGGAAATTTCTGCTTCTGCAGAAGAAATGGCACACATTGCACAAAGGTCATCTGATCGCACTGATGCGGTAAAAGAATCTATTCGTCAGCAGGAAGAGTCCATTCAAACGATTTCTGTTGCAATTGAACAACTTCACAGTATAGCAGGTGGATTGAAAAAGATTGTTTCTCAATTTACACTTCAAAAATAGGAGTATGAGTCAAACAATCTGTAAAAGAAGCGTAACGATGTGAAAAATACAATCATGTATAAAAGAGACATGTTAAGATGTGATAAACCTTTACATTTTAATATGTCTTTTATTCTATTTTTTTACAGATTATTGTTCATAATATATAATTGAATTTATTGTTTTTGGAATATTTAGTTTATAAAGATTGGATTTGTATATGAGAATACCTATATAAATTCATTTTAATGTTTCGACATCTACATTCCTGCTATGCAGAACAAAAAGTAACCGACACTCGTTTGCTCATTCTGTTTTTACTTCGCATGTGGCAGAAAAGGGCCCTGACCGCTTCTATGCATGGTCAGATGCTCTCTCCCACCTAAAAAGAAAGGTTTTATGTCGATTTTTCAATTTGTACTTATATAGTTAAGTCCTTACAATACATGTTCTCA
>NZ_JBALQK010000193.1:0-1480 GCF_036965845.1 Bacillus sp. JJ1127
TAAAGTGTACCCTTTGTAAAGGACATTTTTAAAAAAGCCTAGGCAGTTTTAAGAAGATAAGCCCTGAATTGAACAGGGCTCATCTTTTTTAAATTCCATTGGCATCTGTCGTGATTGTAATATTTCATATATTGCTTTATTTCATGTTTTAGTTCAGCTAGGCTTGTACATGATTTAATAAAGGCTTCGTCTTTAAAATGTCCAAAGAAGGATTCTTGAGGAGCGTTATCCCAACAGTTCCCCCTTCTTGACATTGATTGGAGTAGCCCTAGTTTCTTTACTAACTTTTGAAAGCTTGGGTGTGTATAGTGAACTCCTTGATCTGAGTGAATTAAGGCATCTTTTGTCTTCTTAAACCTTCTATTTTTCTTTAACCTTAAAAGAGTGTCTGTTGCCAAGTCGATGGTCAGACGATTTGAAACATTATAAGCTACTATTTCATTGGTGGAACTGTCCATAATCGTTGATAAATAAGCTTTTTGCCCCTTACCGTAAAATAAATATGTTATATCAGTCAGAAGTGTTTTTCCGGGTATACCTTGTTTAAATTGTCGGTTCAATAGGTTAGGAACAACTCGGTGTTCTTTTGTAGCTTTCATTATCCTTTTATATGGATTAGCCTTCCTAATAGGGCAAATAATGTCGTACTTTTTCATGATTCTTCTGATACGTTTCAAATTGTAGACAACCTTAAATTGGCTCTCCAAAGTCATTTTGATTTGGCGTGCCCCTTTTTTTCGCTTTTTGAAATGTAATGCCTTTAAGATGATCTCTTTTGTATTTTTATCTTCTTCATCTTTTCTCTTTCTTTGTTCTTGTGACTTCATTGAGAAATAATTATAATAACCACTTCTTGAAACTTCCGCTATTTTACACAAGTAACTCACCATATGTTTTAATTGATATTTTTCAATCACCGAGTAAATGAGGGTGTATTTCTGGGAAGGGGAGAGAATTACTTGTTCAGCCTCCTTTCTGCAAATCGAATCTTTTTTAACAGTTCATTTTCCGCTTTTAGTAAGTTAATTTGTGCTTCCAGAAGAGCATTTTTCTTCTCTAGAGTAAGATCCTTTGCCTTAAATCGTCCTAGGCTATCAGCTCTCCTGTCACGTAAACCACTTATCCCGTTTTCATCGTAAGCCTTTTTCCATCTCTTACTAGCAGCCTTAATTCTATCCATTCCCAGTGTTTCAACATCAAAGCCACACTCTTCAAAGATCTGTCTTGGAAACTTCCCTTTTTCTTTCTCCACGATAAATAAACGTTTAAATTCATCTGTATAAGTAATTCCCTTTGGTCTAACTGATTTTACATATTTATTAGATGATAGTAACTGAATTTCTTTCTCTGTAAAAATCTTTTTGCTCATTAGTTCTCCGTCTCCATGTTGTATTCTCAAGTTTTGTATTTCTTAATTATACAAAAATGTACCATACAGAGAGAGACTTTTTTTAGTGTCTACTCTATAGGGTACATTTTA
>NZ_JBALQK010000194.1:0-1686 GCF_036965845.1 Bacillus sp. JJ1127
CAGCAAGTTATAGACAATAAACTTTCATCTATGCCGCTGCCTGTAACACAGTATCAACTACTGCTTGATTACAATCGTACACAAGGAGATTATGAAGGGGATTTACTGCAAAGATTAATAGACCAGCAATGCCAGAAGACTCCCGATGCTATTGCAGTCAAATTAGGACAGGATACATTGACCTATGGCGAGTTGGCGAGAAAATCCAATCAGGTCGCTCGTTATTTAGCAGAACAAAACTATGCGCTCAATTCTTATATTGGAGTTTGGGCAGAGAGACGAATTGAGACCATTGTAAATATGGTAGCTATTTTAAAAGCCGGCCATGCTTATATTCCTGTTAATCCGGAACATCCTGAGGAAAGAATAAAATATATCGTGGAACATAGTGATATCAAGCTCATGATTCATCCGGATTTATATGAAACAGAGAACCTTTCCACCTATAACGATGGCGCCTTAGAACTGTTAGAAGGCTGCCAGCAGGATAGAGCCTATGCTATCTATACGTCAGGAAGCACTGGACATCCTAAGGGTGTTGTGATCACCCATGAAGCAGTAGTGAATACATTATTAGATATTAATGAGAAATTCCAAGTAAATAGCGAAGATAAAATCATTGCCCTATCATCGATGAGCTTTGATTTATCCGTCTATGATATTTTTGGAGCACTCATTAGCGGAGCTCAGTTAGTATTAATTCCAGATCTTTTAGATATGGCCAGTATTCATCAGATCATGATCGAAGAAGAAATCACGATATGGAATTCGGTTCCGGCAATTATGGATATGTATCTAGAAAGCACAAAGCAAGACACGGTGCATAGCACTTCAGCAGAGCGCTTACGTATGGTGATGCTAAGTGGAGACTGGATTTCTCTTGGTTTGCCAGCGAAAATCAAAACAAGAATGCCAAAAGCACAAGTCATCGGGTTAGGTGGAGCAACGGAAGGCTCTATATGGTCCATATATTTCCCAATCACAGAAGTGAAGCCAGAGTGGAAAAGTATCCCTTACGGCTATCCGCTGAAAAATCAACAAATTTACGTACTGGATGAATGTGGGGAAGAATGCCCAGTAGGCGTACCAGGAGAACTGCATATTGGTGGAAAAGGAGTCGCCGTAGGTTATCTCAATGAAGAAGAGAAGACGAAGGCCGCCTTTATCAACCATAGATTAGGTTATCTGTACAAAACAGGTGATTATGGTGTCATGCGTCCGGAAGGATATGTAGACTTCCTGGGAAGAAAAGATAGTCAAGTTAAGATACGTGGACATCGTGTCGAACTAGGAGAAATAGAACACTGTATCAATCATTTGCCACATATTCACCAGTCCGTCGTCGCTGATTACAGTGATTCACATGGAGAGAAGCAATTGTGTGGGTATATTGTTGCAGATGAGACCGTAGAATTGGCAGAAATAAAAAGAGAGTTAGCCAAACATCTGCCTGATTATATGATCCCGGCACAATTCATACAGGTAGATGAGATTCCACTATCTGCAAATGGTAAAGTAGATCGTAAATTATTGCCGAACCCGGAACAGTTTATTGAAGAAACTAAGATGATAAGGGGTTATGAGGCACCAAAGACCCAGACGGAAAAATTGGTAGTAGAGGCATTTGAACATGTACTTGGTATGGAAAGAGTAAGTGTAAATGACAATTTCTTTGATTTGGGTGGA
>NZ_JBALQK010000195.1:0-7013 GCF_036965845.1 Bacillus sp. JJ1127
GTATATGCCCTCTCGTTAATTTGATTAAAAGGAATGGTCCTTACTGCAATAATGAAACAGATGTGAATATATGTATGGCGTGTTTGAGTGGAGGAAAGGAAACAGATATTCAAACTTGGAGAAAAACATTTGAATCTTTTTTATCAAATGCTCAGAAGGTAATCGCTCCAAGCAACAGTACAAAAGAAATTGTAAAAAAACATTTCCCTAACATTGCTATAGATGTACAGGAGCATCTTTTATCTCCTAATATCCACTATACATATACTCCTGAATTTGCAAGTGAAAAAAAGCTTAATGTTGCCTTTGTAGGAAATATGCACAAAAATAAAGGGTCGCATATTTTATATAGACTAAAAATGGAAATTGAAAGGAGGAAACTGCCTGTTTGTATAAAAGTAATTGGGTTAACAGACAGGCATAAAAGAAGATTTGTCAGCCCAAGCGGACATTTTATTGTAACAGGACCATATGATAATAAGGAAATTTCTAATATTTTGGCAATACATAAAATAGCTATCGTTATAACTTCTTCTATATGTCCGGAGACATTTTCTTATACAACCAATGAGGCTATGTTTTCAGGGTATCCGGTCATTGCATTTGATATGGGAGCACCAGCGGAGCAAATAAGAAAATATAAAGGGGGATGGATTCTGAAAGAAGTGAGTAGCCAGAGCATCTTACAATTATTACAAAAAATTTCAATAAATCGCGGTGAAATTTTGGAAAAAGCGCGTAATTTATCGGTAGCTTGTCAAAATAAAGAGATTTTATAATCTTTTCATCAATGAAAAGAAGGAAAAGATTAAATTGGTAATTGTGACTCTTAAAGATCCGTAGAACGGCTGCAGATAGAGAGTTGTTTAGAGGCTTTTTCAACCATATAAAATGAAAGAGGAGCTATTTGACAAAACATGATAATAGCCCCTAATAGAAAATGCTTCATAGGTAAAAAAATGGTGAGATTCATGTGGAAAATTTGATTTACAGAGACAGGAAGTTTGCTTTTCCATTTAAGTAGTTTTTCGTTAAATCAAATCCCAATTTACAGGTGTTCCCTTAACAACATCTTTTTTCACTTTCTTTCCTAGTAAAATAGGAAGGTATTTTGGTGCCAAACCATACCCAGGTCTAATGGCTTTTAAATTTTCAACTGTTAAAACATCCCCAGCTTTCATATCTTGTGCCACATATAGAGAACGTCGAAACTTTAATGAGCTTTTTTCCATATTAGTCGGTCCATAATAAATTTTCCCTAGTGCCTTCCATGCCCTTTCTGTTTCAATAACAAGAGATTTTAGTTCATCTGGTTCCATTGAAAATGCGGAGTCTACTCCTCCATCAGCCCTAGATAAAGTGAAATGCTTTTCGATTACAGTCGCACCCATTGCAACACTTGCGATTGCAGCTCCCACTCCTAATGTATGATCTGACAATCCCACTTCACATTGAAATAATTCTCTCATATGAGGGATTGTATAAATGTTGGTGTTTTCTGGAGAAGCCGGATACGTACTTGTACATTTCAACAAAATAAGGTCTTTACACCCTGCTGCTCTAGCAGCCTTGACGGTCTCATCTAATTCTGAAATTGTAGCCATACCTGTAGAGATAATAATCGGTTTGCCAGTAGAGGCAGCTTTGCGGATTAGGGGGATATCGGTATTTTCAAAAGAAGCAATTTTATAACAAGGGACATTTAGAGATTCTAGAAAATCCACTGCTGTTTCATCGAATGGTGTGCTGAACGGGATGATACCTAGTTCTGTGCATTTATCAAAGAGAGGTTTGTGCCATTCCCAAGGTGTGTAAGCTTGCTGGTATAGTTTATAAAGTGTGTTTCCTTTCCATAAGCTGTTTGCATCTTCTATTTTAAAATCTTTGTTATCTATATTAAGTGTCATAGTATCAGCTGTATAAGTTTGAATTTTTAGAGCATGTGCTCCAGCTTTTGCTGCAGCTTCAACGATTTGTAATGCACGTTCTAATGACTGATTATGGTTTCCAGACATTTCGGCAATGATAAATGGTTGTTGATTACGACCTATTTTTTTTCCATTAATCTCAACTTCTTTCATTCTATCTTCTCCTTTCTAACCATTCTAACCATTCATTTTTGCTTTACCTATTATATCTTTCACTGACGTATTCCATCCATCAGTGAGTAAATGTAAATATTTTTCTTTATCTTTTAATCTATGATAACTGTCGCCAGGAGGTTGTGGTTTCCTCGGAACTGTTCCAGAACGAATTAACTCCCAATTCTCAATAAAAAGTCGTTCTATTTCTTGGCATAGTCTATCATAAGAGGTTTTTAATGTATCATTTTCCTTGTAGGGAACTTTCAATTGAGCGATAATATCTCCTGTATCTAAGCCGTTATCTACATAATGAATTGTAATCCCTTTAGGTGTATCTTCAAGAAAACTCCATAAATTTGGATCAGCACCCTTATTCCAAGGAAGATAAGATATATGCAAATTAATAATTTTGTTATTAAATTTTTCAATAATGGAAGGAGGAATCATATATCTGTATCCATAGCTGACAATAAAGTCAATATTGATAAGAATAGGTGAGTGAATGTCTATTCTATTTTCATAGAAAACAACACTATCTCCAGATGATTTAAGAAAACTGTACAAATTATTACATTTAGATCCTAATAATAGAATGTTCATAATATCTTCCTTAACGTTTAATATTGTAAAATCTCGGATACTACGCGTATTCTCCCAAAACCATCTACAATTTCTAATGCCTTTTTAGAAGATGCTTCTAAATCAAAGTTCTCGCTCTTAACAACCTCAATTGCATGATTAATATCTTTCTCATAGATTTCTTCAGATTTTCCAATATAAAAATCAATACCTAAATTTCCCACTGCTTTACATATTTCAATTTGATTATATGCCACTGAGATTAATAGTGCAGGTAACCCTAAACAATATCTTTCCCAAGTTGTCGAAGCTCCAGCACATATTGCCAGATCTGCTTCATTCATTAATCGAGACATATAATCAATATTATAATGGAAGGCCATATTTGGATGTTTTTTGCATAAATTTTGGATGAGGTCTTTTTGAGGATTTGATTGACCAATCACTACATGAATAAGAAGTTGTTTACAGTCCATTGCTTCTAGAGCTTTGATTACTTTGGATGTTTCATGAGTTGGATCACTTCCCCCAAAAAATATGAGTATTGTTTTAAGGATATTTGTTCTTTTTCTTAAATTTTTTCGTTCTTTTAAAAATTCGGATCTTAGCAATGCATATTTTGGACCTAATAATTTTATACAATTCCTAGGGATTAATTCCTTATATCTTTGGTCTATATTTGTATAATAATTTTGATCAAGCAGTACATCACACATATGTAATCTGTCTGCTAAATCATCTATAACCATTATATATTGAGTGAATTCCTTCAATTTTTCTTCCCACTTTTTATCTAATGCGTAATGGTCTACAATAAGCCAATCAACAGGGGAAATGTTCTGATTTATAATATTTATTGTTTGTTGTGCGTCTATTTCCCAGTTAGTTTGAAGCCAGTGAGCATGAGCGATATTACAATTATTGTTCACTAGTTTCATTTTGGGTAACATATATACTGTGTGTCCCTGAGATTTTATAAAGTTACACATATGACCGTCCAATTCCCTAGATATAAAAGCTATCTGATGTCCTTGATTATTTAGCTCTTCTGCTAAGGTTAAACATCGCATAACATGCCCTGTTCCGATCTCTATAGAAGCATCTACTCGGATGAATATGTTCATTTGATTTACATCCCTATCTTCTTTTGTTCTATATGACTATTAATATAAAACAAATCTGGTTCTTGTTTTAATAAATTTAAAATATCGATGAAAGAAAACTGGATATTAACTGGATATAATCTTGTGATAATCTTTTTAATAAGAATAAAGTCCTCTTTCGTGTCAACAGTCCAGCGATGTTTACTTTCATCTAAGTCATGTTGGACATTTAACATTTTAAATTTCCCAGGGTTGTTATATATATAAGCAGTCACATGCTCACGATATGAGGGTTCATTGGCTTCTTCATATGTTCGTTTTAAAATTCGATAGGGCATAACCTCTGTATCTAGTCCTCTTGGATACGTACGGGTTAGTGTATTAGATATATAATCATATTTATTTTGATGCTTTAAATAGCAACTAACTACTTTATCAATAATATCAGGATCGATAATGGGGCAATCTGAAGTTAATCGAACTACAACATCCACAGAAAATTTCGTTGCAGTTTCATAATAGCGTGATAATACATCATCTTCTGATCCACGATAATAAGGAACAGAAAGTTGCTCACAAAGCTCAATGATTGGATTATCATTGAGCTTTGTAGTAGTAGCTACAATAATTTGGTTAATTGTTGTTGCTTTTTTTACTCGTTCAATTTGATATTCTAATAGTGTTTTATCAAGAACTTTCTTCAGGATTTTTCCTGGAAGCCTAGTTGATCCCATTCGAGCTTGAATAATAGCAGCAACTTTCATTTCATCACCTTTTTATTCATTTATTTTTTATAAAAATTTATTACTTTTTTAACTGCATGAATGACATCATTAGCGTCTTGTTCACTCATTTCTGAAAATAATGGTAGAGTAATGATGCTTTCATATAATTTTTCGGCATGGGGACAAATTCCTTTTTGGTAACCTAATTTTTGATAATAGGGTTGTAAATGAACCGGAATGTAGTGAACATTGACACCAATATTTTCTTGCTTTAACGCTTGAAAGATTTCTTTTCGGTCAACTTTCAGCATTGATAAATTTAACTGAATGATATACAAATGCCAACTTGAATCAACATGCTCTAATTGTTTTGGAAGAATAACTTCAGGTAAATCTTTTAGTTCCTCATCATACATTGCTACATATTGTTTTCTTTTAGCAATAAAAGAATCTAATTTTTGCAGTTGTGATAATCCAAGAGCGGCTTGGATATCTGTCATCCGATAGTTATAGCCAAGAAATTGCATTTCATAGTACCAAGGACCATGATTCTCAGTTAGGGTGTTAGGATGACGGGTGATTCCATGTGTTCGAAACTGCAGAAGTTTTTGATAGTAGTCTTCATTATTTGTTGTAATGATTCCACCTTCGCCTGTTGTAATATGTTTGACGGGGTGAAAACTGAACATGGTCATATCGCCAATTGAACCAATTTTTTTCTTTTTGTAAGTAGCGCCTAATGCATGAGCTGCATCTTCGATTACTGTTAGGTTATATTCTTGGGCAATTTTTGAAATTTCTTCAAGTTCAACTGGTTGTCCTGTAAAATGTACAGGTATAATTGCTTTTGTCTTATCTGTAATCTTATCTTTTATTAGCGCAGGATCAATATTATAAGTAGTGGATTTAATATCCGTAAATATCGGTACACCACCTTGATAAAGGACACAGTTAGAACTGGCAGCGAACGTCATCGATGTCGTGATGACTTCATCATCAGTGGATATCCCCGCTGCAAAGCAAGCTCCATGTAAGGCGGCTGTTCCACTTGAAAATGCTACGGCATATTTTGCACCTACATATGCTGCCACTTGATTTTCAAATTGTTTTATTGTTGGACCGGTTGTAATAAAATCACTTTTTAGAATGTCTATTACTGCTTGGATATCATCTTCATCAATGGATTGCTTGCCGTATGGCAAATAATGATCGCGTACGGGTTTTCCTCCATGAAGCGCTAAAAGATGTTTCATGATTATTAATGCTCCCTTATATATTATTTTGATATATTTAAGTTGTTCTTTTATCTTATTCACTAATTAATCTTTTTAACTCGTTCTTTGTTAACCAATGCTCATTTTTGTCGCTCGTATAACTAAAACCTTCTGGAAGCGGCTTGCCTCCACTTATATTTGCTTTATCCCACCAATTGAATTCTGGTTGAATGATATAATAATCTTCAAATTCCAAAGTATGTCGGGCATCATCTTCAGTTATCATAGCCTCATGAAGTTTCTCTCCTGGACGGATGCCTATAAACTCAATTTTACATTCAGGTGCAATTACTTTGGCCAAGTCTGTTACTTTCATGCTAGGGATTTTAGGAATAAAAATTTCTCCGCCCTTCATTCGTTGAAGATTATCAAGAACAAATTGCACCCCCTGATCAAGTGTTATCCAAAATCGTGTCATACGTTCATCTGTTATAGGGATTTTTCCAGTTTTTTTTATGCTTTTAAAAAATGGCACTACACTGCCTCTGCTGCCTACCACATTTCCGTAACGTACTACTGAAAATCTTGTATTCTTTCTCCCTACATAAGCATTTGCCGCAACAAAAAGTTTATCTGATGCTAATTTTGTTGCACCGTATAAGTTAATTGGAGAGGCAGCCTTATCTGTACTTAAAGCAATGACACGTTTTACACCACAATCTATAGCAGCTTCAATAATATTTTGAGCACCATAGATATTTGTTTTAATGGCTTCAAACGGGTTGTACTCACATGCACCTACACGCTTCAGAGCAGCTGCATGAACTATAATATCGACCCCAGCAAATGCTCGATATAAACGAGCTTTATCACGTACATCCCCAATAAAAAAACGAATACGCGAATCGGTATACTCTTGAGCCATTTCGTATTGCTTTAACTCATCACGACTAAAAACAATGATCTTGCTTACACCAAGTTCCAGTGCTTTTTTTATAAATCTTTTTCCGAAAGAGCCTGTTCCACCAGTAACTAAAATTGTTTTTCCTGTTAAATCCATTTTATTCACAGCCTTTTTTATTGAATACATTTTCTTTATCTATTACTATGAATAGTTCGGAAAAACGTTTGGGTATCATCTCTATATTTCCTTATAGTTTTCTCGAAATAGTAAATAAGCCTAGATTGTAATTGTACTTTACCGTTTTTTTTATTTCTTGGTTCAGGAAATGATAAATCTGTTTAATAACTTCTTTTATATTATGGAAAGTCTAGAAATCAAAATCTTCATTTTTAGATACAAGAGGT
>NZ_JBALQK010000195.1:7033-16280 GCF_036965845.1 Bacillus sp. JJ1127
GGTATCTTAAGGTTTTCTAATCTAAAAGTGTTATATGTTCATAAGTTATCTAAGCACAGAGAGGGGATTATTTATTAAATATAGAGCATAATGCACCATCTTTTTTCAGGCTAGGCTATGTAACTATACAAAAAGAAAAACAAAACATAGCATGATAAAAGTAAAAGCCTAAGTCCGATTTCTATTGTTCGATCGCATAGTTTATACAAATCATTAGTAGTGAATAAAAATATCGATCGTGTATAATTAGTCGACTATAAAACTAAAATAATAAAAAAATGGATCTTCATTAATAAAAAAGTATATATATCTTTTAATTTTAACACTGGAATATTTTGTTTTTAATTATAGAATGAATTATATAAGCGAGGGTGAACAATGTGTTACAAGGATTTTTAAATTTCAAAGGGCAAGAAATGCTAAGGACAAAGGATTTGTTTAGAAATATCAAAAATAATTTCACCTATGAGTTTTGGATAAAGCCTCAAAAGGAACTTAGCTTAAGTTGGGAATCAGATGAAGGAAAGTATAGCATTTCCGGTCAAAGATTCATTATTAGTCCAGGGAAATCTGCAATTGAGCAAAAAGATGAATCGGGCACTGGGATATCAGTTGGAACGAATGGTATAACGGTATATGAACATAGTTGTAATGATGTATTTGCTCTACTCACATATGAGATAAAAATAGACGATTGGACTCATATAGCGATTGTTTATGAAAATAAAACTCCAAACTTATATGTGAATGGAAATTTTGTGAAAAAAGGATTAAAAAGTACTAAGAATAATATCTTTGCATCAGGAAATATTGGAGGATGTGAAGTATACGGATACTTTGAAGGACAAGTAAATCAGTTGAGGATTTGGGATTATTCAAAAAGCGAAAAAGAGATTAAATTCCATACAGATAAATATTTAAATGGTGACGAACAAGGATTGATTTTAAATTTGAACTATGAAAAGCCAACGGATATCCAATCTATTTCGAATACAAACGAAGAAGCTGATGAACCATCTTTTTTAAATGATTCTATTCTTGATCAATTTAGTTTAGAAATATTTAATGAATTAAATTATGTTGAATATAATAATAACTTACTTCAAGATACTGTAGTAGATGTGATTATACCAATATATAATGGCTATGAATTTACAAAGAGATGTATAGAAAGTATATATAATAATGTAGATCTTCAATTTAACTTATTTTTAATTAATGATGCGAGTACAGATGAACGAATAGGTGATTTTTTGGAGAACTTGAAATCTAAAAAATCACCTCAAAGCTTAAAAAACTTAGTGATTATACACAATGATAAGAACCTGGGATATGTAAAAAGTATTAATAAAGGCCTACTTTTAACAACAAATCATCCCATTTTATTAAATAGCGATACAGAAATTTCCCCTCATTGTTTTCGGCGTTTAATCAACCCTATTTTAGTAAATGATAAAATTTCATCAGTTACTCCTTTCTCAAATAGTGCTACGATTTGTTCTTATCCAAATTTTCTTCAAGACAATGAATTACCGTACGATATGAATACAAATGAAGTCGATTCATATTTTTCAAAATATATCATTAACAAAGGGATAGTAATCCCAACAGGCGTAGGCTTCTGTATGGCATTAAATAGAAATGTTATTCATGATATCGGAATCTTTGATGATGAGGTTTTTGGCAAAGGGTATGGCGAGGAAAACGATTGGTGTATGAGGGCACAGCATAAAGGATATCAAAATATATTGATTCCAAATGTGTTTGTTTATCATAAACATGGTGTAAGTTTTAATCAAATAGATGACAGTAAACAAGAGCTAATGTCAAGTAATTTAAAAAAATTACTTAACCGATACCCCGATTATAATAAAATAATACAAGAATTTATAAGGTTGGATCCGATAAAAAATATAAGAGAATTCATGAAAAGTGTAATGGTCGCCGATAAATATTCTTATAGAAAGGGCAGATTATTTATTGACCATGGCTCAGGTGGTGGTGCCTCAATCTATCAAGCTAACTATATAAAAACATTAGAAGATGATGAGAGGATATACACGTTAACACCTGGGACAGATTATGTAATTTTAACTGATCATAATCATTCTGAGCCAATACATTATAATCTTAAACTAAGTAAATTAAATGAAATGAATTTTAAAAAATTATTAAGTGCTTTAAGAATAGATCTAATTTTTATTAATCATTTAGTTAAGTATCCAATTGAAAAGATGTTCAGCTTAATAAAACACTCACTGGTGGATTATTGTTTTTTTGTTCATGATTTTTATTGTATTTGCCCAAGTTATAATTTAATTAACTATGAAAAGAAATATTGTAATGCTGAAACAAACCCAGAAATCTGTCAGGGATGTATTGCAAAATTATATCCAAAAGAAACTATTAACATTGAAGATTGGAGAAAAGCGTTTCATTCTTTTTTGGTAGAGGCCAAAAAGGTGATAACACCTAGTTATAATACGAAAGAAATTCTTTTAAAATATTATAAAGATATCCAGATAGAAGTAAGAGAACATTCCATTGATTCAAAAATAGCATACACTTTTAATAAGGATTTTTTAAATAAACAAGATTTAAATATTGCTTTTCTGGGGGCAATCGATTTGCCGAAAGGGTCAGGCATTATATATGAATTAAAGGATTTAATTGTTGAAGAAAATTTGCCAATAAACATAAAGGTGATTGGTATAACAAATATTCATTTTAACCCGCACAAAAGTGATGAAGGTAAGTTTGAAGTAACAGGAAGATATGAAGTTGATAATTTATCAGAAATATTAGCTGAAAAAGAAATAGCATTGGTGATTACTCCTTCAATTTGTCCTGAAACGTATTCGTATACAACAAGTGAAGCGATGTTATCGGGATACCCTATTATTACATTTAATCTAGGTGCTCCTGCTGAAAGGGTGAAAAAATACCAATGTGGATGGATTATTGATAATGTAACTAGTACTGAAATATTAAACTTATTAAAAAGATTATTAAAAAACAGAGAAGAAATTAATGAGAAAGCAACAAAATTAAAAAATTTTCAGGAGAGAGATGAATGATAGGTAAATATTAATGGATTCAGTAGGTTTATTCTGCTATTTGTGGGCAGCAAGATCTCACCTCAAAATTTCGCAAAAGCAAAGAAGTTAGGTGTGAGCTGCCCGTAAAAGCTCGATTGGTGAGGGTTAGTAAACAGTGGGGATGAAGAAATTCTTCGTTAATTAAAATTTCACTTTACAAGAAAAATATAATATATGCATACTAAATGCACGATTATTTTCGATTGAAACAATAAGAAGGAGTGATGTTTATGTCACAAAAGTTTCTTTACTTACCAATCGAATCAAAAACAAGGGAATTAGATGCAAAATTACTCTTAGCTTATTATGCAATTAAAGAAAAATATCGAGTTATTCTGGGAACACATACGCCTATTCTCGCTCATTTGGAGTTATTACCTAAGGGGATTATTTGTTCAAAGGGAACTCCTTATGGTGATGCAAGGAAAGAATATATGGATCACGCATACAAACTAGGCTATTCTATCGTTGAATTAGATGAAGAAGAAGGATTATTCCTTAATAGCAATAATTATAGCCGTCTTGGAAAAGATGATAAGTATGTCAAAATACTCGAGCATGTATATTGCTGGGGAGATGCTCATAAAGAAATAGTTACAAATACTTTTCCTGAATTTAAGCAGAAATTTCATTTAACTGGTCATCTGCGTTTCGATCTACTCAAGAAAAAGTTCCGGGGTTTATATAGTGATGAAGTTAAAATGATTGAACAAAAGTTTGGAGATTTTATTTTAGTGAATACAAGATTTACTCAATATAATCACTTTCTAAGAGGATTTAATCCTAATGAACGTTATATAAAGAAGGTATATGAACACTTTATTCAATTAATTAAAGAATTAAGTGAGAAATATCCGAATCTTAATATTGTCGTTCGTCCTCATATTCATGAAAATGTGGAGAGTTATCGAAAAGAGTTGTCGGATTATAAAAATGTGTTTATTGCCCATGATGGTAATGTTGTTATGTGGATTTTAGCCTCGAAAGTCGTGATACACAATCGTTGTACGACGGGCATTGAAGCTTTGTTACTTGATAAACCAGTCATTGCTTATATGCCGATTGATTATGAAAAAGAGAGAAAATATTTACCTAATGCAGTTACCCATAAATCAGTAAATAGTAATGAAGTATTCAACTTAATCGACTTCTATTTATCTAAAGGGGAAATGAATGAAGGGAAAAAAATTCTATCAAAAAATTATTATGGGGCCATGGATGAAGAAAACTATGCGTATAAGAATATTATTAATTTATTAGATAAAATCAGTTTAACGGGGGAAAGTTCTATTGAGGAATCGTCTGTAAGAGCGCTCTCTACAATAAAAGGGAATCATACGTTGACCTCAGAAGAAGAAATAAAAAGTTTCTTTAAAAAGTTGGATTTAATAGAAATGAATGAAGATGGAGTGAGTGTTCGAACATTAGCTCCTGATTTATTTGAAATAACATCTAATAAAAGTTGAGTCCTTGCTTTCTGTGAGACTTAACGTAACTTCCTTATTTAGATAAAACCCTTGTTACCAAGGGTTTTATCGTTTTATAGAATGAAAAATTAACGTTTATAGAGCGTATGTTTTTTATAATAAATCAACCTATACAGCATTTTGTTTTAAAACCGTTGTCATGAAGAAATCTACTATTGTTACTTCACTGTGTTTTCTTTAAAAGCATTTTAGCAGTTTAAGGTTTCCGAGAAAAGAATAAAAAGATTTTATTCATTGGGTGTCATGAGCATAGCAGGAAACGTATTTATGAAAAGATGAAGAATAAAAATGAGACCTAAAGAATTGTATTAATACTGCAAAGAAATTTCATTGATACATTGTGGGATTTGAGGATAGATACAGAAGGGTATCTTTAGATGGTTTGGGAATATGGATATTTCTCTGCTTTTACTTAAATAAAACATCAGGCTACGTTTTAGACTTTTATAGAGGGAAAGGAGCAATCTTATGAAAGGCATTATTTTAGCTGGAGGTACAGGATCACGATTATACCCTATTACTAGGGTGACTAATAAACACTTGCTGCCTGTAGGGCGTTATCCAATGATTTATCACTCGGTTTTTAAGTTGAAAGAATGTGGGATTACAGACATTATTGTCGTAACAGGAAAAGAACATATGGGCAATGTAGTTAATTTCTTAGGGAGCGGAACTGATTTTGGAGTTTCATTTACTTACAGAGTACAAGAAAAAGCAGGAGGAATTGCGCAAGCTTTAGGGTTGTGTGAGACATTTATCGGTAATGACAGAATGCTTGTCATTCTAGGTGATAATATATTTTCTGATACATTATTTCATTATGTAAAAGGGTATCAGAAGCAAAAAGAAGGAGCGAAAATTCTTTTGAAGGAAGTTGATGATCCAAAAAGATTCGGAGTTCCTGAAATACAGGGTGATTATATTGTAAATATAGAGGAAAAGCCAAAGAAGCCGAAAAGTCCTTATGCAGTAACAGGAATTTATATGTATGATGCAGATGTATTTAAGATGGTCAAAAAGTTAAGTCCATCTAACCGCGGAGAATTGGAAATAACGGACTTGAACAATGAATATATTAAAAGAGGTACTTTAACTTATGATGTATTAAAGGGCTGGTGGACTGACGCTGGAACTCATGATTCCCTCTATAGGGCAAATACGTTGGCAAAAGATTTATATTTTGGGAATGGATTTGACAGTACACTTTAAGAGGTTGGATATAAAAAAGGAATGCATATTGTAGCTATCGCGGAAGTGATATCTATTCCATAGGAAATGGATTCTAATATTGTTATCCATTATGTTATTTATTCTGCAGTAACGGGTGGTAAGACCTTTTAAAATTTAGCAAAGGTAAAGAAGATAGATGGGGGATCAATTGTCTGTAAAAGCCAGATTGGTGAGGGCTAATAATCAGTGGGAAACGAAGCCCCCCCACTGATTAAAGTTTCACTTTATACAAAGGTAGACTTGGTGGAAACGAACAAGATATGGAGTTGCAAAAGAAATTTTTCAGTAAAACAACATAACATTCAACCTTTTTTCGATTTCTAAGAATGAGTTTCGTTGCGGAACATCTTTTTTTGCGTTTTAAAAATTTTTCATCTATATGTTCCTGGAAAGACGGGGTGGGGAAATACTTTATACCAAGAAAAAACCTCGCTTATCTGAAGTGAACCCTGAAAACGGGACACATATCAAAACACCTAAACCATCTGTTCCCTAAATTCTTTAGGGGATAGGTGGTTTAATTTTTCTTGAATTCGCACACAATTGTAGTAATGAATGTATTCTAGCACAATCTTTCGCACAGTTGTGTTGGATACTTTTGTTATCTTTTGTGAGTAGAAAGCTTCACTTTTTAAATGACCAAAGAAGTTTTCCATGACGGCATTATCATGGCAATTTCCTCTTCGGGACATGCTGGTGATAATGCCTTTTTCTTTGGCATACGCTTGAAATTCCTTCGCGGTATAAATACTTCCTTGATCCGAGTGAAGAAGGACATCTTTTACTTTTCGCCCTCTCATTGCTTGTTTTAATGCCTTCATTGCTAATGACAGTGTTTGTGATTCACTGATGACATGACTAATAATTTCACGATTAAAGGCATCCATAATCGTTGATAAATACAAGGTACGCTCTCCAAATAATAGATACGTCACATCCGTAAACCACTTTTCATTTGGTGCGGATGCACCGAATTGACGTTTCAATCGATGAGGGGCTACCACTGGTTCCGCACCATTGATATATTTCTTTTTCTTTCGACGTACTTTTGAGAGAATATGATTTTGTCTCATGATTCGTAATACTTTTTTATGATTCACACACAGCCCCATTTTTCGAAGAGTAGCGGTCACTCTTCGATATCCATATCGTAATTTATGCCTAAGACAGACGTCCTTGATTTTCTCTTCTATCTCATCTCTAAAACATTTCGTTCGTTGTAACCAGCGATAAAATGTGGAACGGGGTAATTCTAATACGTTACACAATTCTTTTACAGTTATTTTTGTTTTTAAATCATTCCATAAAGTAACTACAGTTTCCGGTTTCAACTCCTTTCGATTTCCAGATACTTTCCCCATATAAGTAATTTTGTTTTTAAGTGTTTATTTTCTAACCGTAGCTGTTCCAATTCATTTAACTCTTTTGGCCCTTTTCCATAAGAATATTGTTTTCCTACAGGTTGTTGAAAACGATACGTTTGATCTGTACGATACCATTTCATCCATTTCTTAATTTGGGAAACATTTTTAATTCCGAGCTTCTCCATAATGGTGCGATTTGAATAACCATCCTTTTTCATTTCAATTACTTTCCACTTTATTTCTTCTGGGTAATGAACTCTTGTCTTCAAACGAAAAACACCTCCATTGAATTTGCATACTTAGTTTGCGAATTCAGGAGGTGTTTTTTTCATGTACCACTATTCGGGTTCACTTCAATCATATCGATGTTTTCTCTTGTTCAAATTTGAAAAGTAAAGTTTGCTTCAAATAAGATGGAGTTCAAACATAAGTTGTTTGGAGCATAATGAATAGGTACTAAGATTTTATTTTTTCGATAAATTATGTTTGCGATAGAATACGATTTTTATGATTGAATAATATTTATCATTTCTTTCATTCTTTGACTAAATGTGTGCTGTTCTATCACTCGTTTTTGAGCCTTTTGAGCAATAACCTGTCTCTCTTCTTTATTATTCATATAGGTAACCACTTTACATAGACAATCTTCATAATCCCGGTAAGATACCATTTCTTCTTCAGTAAAGAAAGAACGAAGATTAGGTTTTTCCTCTATCAGTTGAAAAGCCCCACATGCCGCAATATCAAACGTTCGGTTATTAATACTTTCGCTAATAATTCCAGATGTGTTTTGATTATACAAGAAACTGTGGCTTCGATGAGGATTTAATACAATGCTGGCCCCGTTGTAAAAATAGGAAACCACTTTTGGATTTATCCATGTATCTTTAATCAAAACTCTGGGGTTGTTTCTCCAGAGTTTTTGTAGTCTATTACGCCATCCCTTCCCAACTAGGACGATGTAATAGTTTGTATTTTTTAAGAGAAAATGGATGAGATTTATCCTTGTGGGATATGGATATCCTACAAGGAGTAAATCGCTTTTGTATGCATGTTCTATTAAGCGAGGTTTAAAAATGGAATCATTTGTACCTAGCGGAAAATAATAGGCATTCGGGTGGGCTAATTGATAGTGTTTTAAAGAGCCGGTATCGATGGTAAAGATATAGTCAAATCTATCAATGACTTGAAAAGTTTTATCAAAATAATAAGGATCCTCAGTCATCCAACATGCTAGCTTAATACCATTTTTTTTAAAATATTGAATAGCTTGTACGGAAAGATAGTCTCCTAATATAGTTAGAACCACTTGTGGTTGAAACGTGGCAACAATAGATTGCAGCTTTTCTATAGGTTCTAATGGGTGAAAGGAGATCCATTCATAACTATTATCGTTTAGCCCAGCTTTCATACTGTGATCTAAATAATCGTAAATACCGTGATAACCAGAAGAAATATACAGTAACTTCATTATATATCACCAATTGTAGCAATTATTTTTATTCTTCTGTTGTTATGATGCTTTCAACATTATTACAACTAATTTTTATAATATTCGTCACGCTTGGAGATGGTAAATCTTCTTCTTCTAATGTGACTATGCCAGTCCAGTTATTAAAGTCTATAAGTTTGGCTGTTCCATAAACAAAACCGGATTTACCTACGACTGTTATTATAGTTCCAAGTGGTATGTTGGAGAACTGGCGACAGATGCTACTTTTGCATATTGATAGAACCATAGACAAATACTCCTTCCTTTTCATTAATTAAGTTGATATTTGATAACACTTATACTATATGCAAATAGATAGATTTTTGTGCGAAGAATATCTTAGTAAATACACCCTTTTATAATAATTAAAATATCTATTTCGGGATAATAAATTCCATATATTTAAAAATCGAGAAATCGCCTAGAAACAGCTGGCTGCTTTTTTATGTGCGTGCCAGCTAAGCCAGAACTTAGTATTGGATGTTTTATATCGTTTTAGAATCAGCAATGAAATGAACAAAAGAAATTAATTTTCTACGCTATAATCATATAAATTGTACAAGATTTAGCTAGTAC
>NZ_JBALQK010000196.1:0-8110 GCF_036965845.1 Bacillus sp. JJ1127
CATCAAATCCTCTAAATACTCATCTTTAAGTTTATTAAATCGATTTCGAAGATTATATATAACATATTCTTTACTGGATATTTCATAATTTGTTATGGCGATGCTATAAATATTTTGAAAATTGATTGTTGCTTTTTTCTTTTTTTCGCCTGATTGAATATCTGTATGTCTTTCACGGATATTCATATCTACCATACCTAGTAAATATAAATAGGCTCTATCTAAATGCTCTTGGGTGCTGAAATCTGTTTTAATAATTGTTAATTGATTTTTAATTTTTTGCTCGACTTCGTTCATATCACAATGCTGAGAACTGTCATCGTATGTGTAAACCTCGAATTTAGAGAAAGCTTCATCATACCTATTAGATCCCTTTACATAATCATGACATTCTTTAGGAGTTCGATACTTCTGAGTAGCTTTCTTTTTTTTCTTTTTGGTATCATCTTTCTTTTTGTCCTCTTCCGTATCATCTTCCTTTTTCTTTTCAGTTGGAGGCTTATAATTATTTAAATCGGTCTTCAGTGTATCTAGCTTGCTTAGTTTTTTAGTGGTATGTAAATAACCTTTTTCAATATGTGAGAAATCTAGGAGTTTCGCCAAAATTAACCATATAGCGTCTTTGTAATCTGATGGTGCAGTAGAATCATATGTTTTAACTTGATGTATCGAAACGTAATTTCCATTCTTTTTAATCGAAAAATCTTCTAGCCATTCAAGCTCTAATTCATAGGATTTACATTCATCAAAGTTTAAATTTAGTTTATTAATCATTTTCAAAGCTACGTATATTCCAACTTTTCCTTGGTGATTATATCCATTCCAACTAGGACTTGCATCGGTTGTATATTGAGATTCTTTTTGAACTATACCTATACTCACAATAATTGTCTCCTCGTTATCTAAAAAATATTTTAGTGGTACTGAATATATATATGGATGTTACATAAATCCAAATTTGTTATCTATTTCTAGTATAACTTAAATACGTGCTAAATTTACGATATTAATAATTATAAAACTTTGTAATCCGGGGAATAATGAGTCTATTAAACACGTCAGGAGACTATTAAAATGAATAATTTTATTGATGATAGAACACATCAAAATTCTATAAGTCCCCTTTATAATTTAGTACCAAGTGGATTAAATACCGCTAATAGCGAAAGTCTAACGAGTTATTTAGTAAGATTAGCCGAAGCTCATTGTATATCTGTTGGCACACTCTTTAATAGATTAATTGCCCCTATTTTAGATAAAGAATACATTACTCGGAGTATAAAGCGTGGTGGAAATCGCTATTTTGATGGAGCAAGAAGTTTAAATGGAATCAACTCTAATGCTCTTAATTTAGTAAAAGCATTAGAGAAATTAACTTGGAGAGAAGAATTAATAAATCTAACTTTTCATAAATGGAAATTTGTCTTTACAAATAGAGGATTATTAAAGGGTTATTTATCATGGTGTACATTGTGTCTACAAGAATTTGAGGAACAATATAACTATGTTTACTATCCTTTAATTTGGTATGTTAAACCGATTACTTGTTGTTCGAAACATAAAATTACACTATGTGATAGGTGTTATATGTGTAGAAGGGGTATTCCAGTACTTCATAGAAATTTAGTTAATGGTCAATGTCCGTATTGCAATTCAAGTTTATACAAGAATATGAAAGGTCAAACTGAATTAATCAAATCAAATAAGTCATTATTTTATGCACAAAATATAGGAGAAATCATTTCGGTAATGGGGAAACAAGCAAATAGCATACCCAGAGCATTTATTCAACAGAGGTTAACTTTTTTGATTAGTCATTATACGAAAAAAAATTCAAAGAAAGATTTAGGTTTTCCAAAAGTAACTTTACATGAGTGGTCAACGGGAAAGTCTCTACCCATGATAGAGAAGCTCTTAGATATTTGTGATTTATTTGATATCTCGTTATACGAATTTTTTTTTGAAGGAAAATTACATTTGAGGTGTAAAAAAAATATCAATCCTTCGATAGCTATTAAAAATAATCGAGAAAATTTGAATTACTTAGAGATCGAAAAAATCTTAAATAATTATTTGGGTATGGAAGATTCGTTGTCTATGACTCAGGTTGCAAAGGAAATTGGAGTGAATAAAAGACTATTATATAAAAATATTCCTGTATTATGTAAAGCCTTATCTGAAAAGAATTTCAGGAATATTAGAGCTAGCAATATAAAAAGAAAAGCACAGTTAAATAGTCTTATTGAGATATCTTTTAAAGAGTTAATTAAAGAAGGGAAAAATCCTACTAGCAAGAATATAGAAAGGCATCTATCGGCGAATTGTTTATTTAGAGAAGCATTTGCTCAAGAATGCCTCACAAGATGTTGGGATGAATTTATATAGGATATAAAATTACCTCATAAACGAAAGAAGGTGGCAAAGAATTGTTAAATGAATCTGAATTTCTTAGCTGGTGTGCAAGGAATAATTTTCCGAAGCGAACTGAAGAATATATCAATAAGAGTATTCGGTCTGTCCAACCAGCTAGATTGGTTGGAACAGGAAATCGAAGTCTTTCTGGAAAATATCCGAGTAGAAAAATGGGTATGTATATACAGTGGGAGAGTGGGAAAGTTGAAGGACCTGCTGTTTTAATGTTGGAAAATGATGAGGATGTCATTGAGTACTATGATCAACCAAATAAAATTAAAATTAATTTTATTGATAGTGTTGGTAGAAAGAGAGGACTTCTTTATACTCCAGATTTTTTCGTTATTAGAAAAGATAGTGCTGGTTGGGAGGAGTGGAAGACCGACAAAGATTTGAACATACTGTCTAAAAAGCAACCTTGGAAATATATAAAGGACGAAAATGGGAATTGGAGGTGTCCTCCGGGAGAGAAATTTGCTCATCAGTTTGGTCTTCAGTTTATTGTTCGTTCTGATAAGGAAATTAATTGGAATTTACACAGAAACTATGTTTTTTTAGATAGTTATCTCAGAAAAGTAGATTTGTTAGATAATTTTAAGAATAATTATGAAGAAATAAAAGAAATAATTTTAAGTAATCCGGGTATTACACTTAAACAATTACTTATTGATTCCCAAAAAAAGGGTATTTATTCAGATAATATATACGCTTTAATAATATTACAGTCCATATATATCGACTTATCTAAGAATGTATTGGCAGAAAGTGAAAAGGTTCAAGTTTTTTTAGATAAGGAAAATGCGGATATGTATTCTAATGTTATCGAATGTGAAGTAGAGGTTTCTTATCCATCCAGGATTTCACTGGAAATAGGTGAGGATTTATTGTGGGATGGTGTAATGTGGAAAGTTATAAATATGGGACAAAAGAGTATCGCCATGTTATCAGAGGACAATAGGTATAATGACGTACCTAGAGAATTAATTGAGAATATGATTAAACAGGGGAAAATTACAAGTGATAAAAAAAATGTCAAATCAAATAATGAAGTAATTGAAATAATTAAAAGTGCTTCCGAAGAAGAATATAAAATTGCTAATTACAGATTGAAGTATGTTAAAGAATACATAAATAAAGAGTTTGTAGAAGGGAATGAAAAACCTAAATTAAGAACATTACGTGACTGGGTTGCAAAATATAGAAAGGCGACAAAATTATTCGGGAATGGTTATGTTGGTTTACTCCCTAATGATAAGTATAAGGGAAATAAGACAGAGAGACTCGATGCAGAAATAAAAGAATTGATGAATCACTATATCCTTAAGGAATATGAGACATTAATTGAAAAAAATAAATCAGTTGTTTGGGGGGCGTTTGCAGCTGCATGTGAAGAAAAAGGATTAATTGCCCCTAGTTTACAAACTTTCTGCAATTATATAAATAATAGACCACAAGAGCAGCAAATAAAAAAAATGAAAGGTCCTAGAGCAGCCTATCAAGTGGTATCAACTTATTGGGAACTTGAAATGACAACACCTAAACATGGCGATTTTCCATTGAATATTGCTCATTTGGATCATACAGAATTGGATATAGAACTTGTTAGTTCGCAAACAGGTAAAAATCTTGGGAGGCCATATTTAACTTTGATGACAGATGCATACTCTCGGAGAGTATTAGCATTTTATATGTCTTTTGAAACACCTAGTTATAGGTCGTGTTTAATGGCTTTTAGAGATTGCGTCAAGCGTTATAATCGTTTACCTCAGCAAATTGTGGTGGATAACGGAAAGGAGTTTCATAGTGTATATTTTGAAACATTCCTTGCAATGTATGAACGTGAAATTAAAAGAAGACCTTCTGCCCAACCTCGGTTTGGATCAATTATAGAACGTTTTTTTGGAACAACGAACACTGCTATAATACATAACCTTCAAGGTAATACAAAAATTATGAAAAATGTAAGGCAAGTAACTAGTAGTATAAATCCGAAAACACAAGCCTTATGGACTTTGCCACGTTTAACTTTAGCCCTTGAATACTATTTTTATGAGATTTATGATAATTTCGAGCATCCAGCTTTGGGACAAACACCACGCGAGAGTTTTCAAACAGGTTTATTGGAAGCTGGAGAAAGAGCGCATGAATTTATCCAATATGATGCATTATTTCGTATACTGACTTTACCATCTGCCAAATCAAGTGAAACTATTGTTCAGACAAATCGAGGCGTAAGAATAAATTATTTGAATTATTGGAATGATGAATTCAAAAATCCCAAAATTGAAAGAGATAAGGTAAAAGTTAGATATGACCCTTTTAATATAGGAGAAGCTTACGCTTATGTAAATAAAAAATGGGTCAAGTGCATTTCAGAAAATTATTCTGTATTTAATAACTTATCTGAGAAAGAATTGAAATATATTACTGCTGAAATTAGAAAATCAAAACAACTCCATTCAAAACGATATACTATAAACGCTAGAGAGATAGCTGGATATTTAAAAAAATTAGAGAATGACGAACAATTCATCCTGTTACAAGAGAAAATCGAGGACGCTAAGAATGCAATAAATTTACTTTATAATGGGGACAGTACTCAAACAGTTGAATCGGTACAAAAAGAACACGAATATTCACAAAAGGAACATTTTGAGGAAGATAATAGTTCAACTGACTTGTTAGAAATATTTGAGGAGTTTTAGAGATGAACAAAAACATACAAAATCCTGAAGATTTATTAAATGATCCTATTGAAGTAAGAGAAGAATATTTTATGAATAGAAACATTAATCATCCTCATCTTCGAACGGCGTTTAAGGACGTAATGGAAAAAATAATGGACTCAAAAAAAGGAAAAGTTTATTTAGTGTTTGGACCAACAGGGGTTGGAAAATCAACATTATTTTTAAGAGTAAAGAATGAAATTTTATCTTTAAATGAAGCTGAAATGCAAAGAAATCGAGGGATTATTCCAGTGGTTTCACTTGAATTACCCTCCCCTGATAATGGGAAATTTAATTGGAAAGATTTTTACCAGAGAATCCTTATTGAATTCAATGAGCCATTAATCGGTAAAAAAACAGATTATGAAAATCCGGGTAGGAAATCAAGGATTCGTAATTACTTACCTAATACTGCACCAGAACTTAGAAAATCTTTGGAAAATGCTATTTGTTATCGGGAAACTAAAGTTGTTTTATTAGATGAGGCTCAACATTTGCTAAAAACATCAAGTGGAAAACGCTTAAATGATCAAATGGATTCTATAAAATCTATTGCTAATTTGACTGGTGCAATCTTTGTCCTATTCGGGACTTATGAACTGATGAATTTTTTTGATTTAAATGGTCAATTGAGTAGAAGAACTAATGAAATTCATTTTCCAAGGTATGATTTTAAAAATAAACAGGATGTTCAGATTTTTAGAAGCGTAATAAACACATTTCAAACCCAGTTGCCTTTAAAAGTTGAACCAGATCTTCTCTCTAATTGGAGATTTTTGTATGAAAGATCTGTGGGGTGTATTGGGATATTAAAAGAGTGGCTTGATAGTTGTTTTAAAGATGCATTAAGAACTCAAGCACCAACGATTACGGTTGAGATGTTAAAAAAACATGCCCCTGCCCCAAGGAAGGCACATAAGATTGCAAACGAGGCAATAGATGGAGAACGGAATTTTGAACATCAAGAAGATAAACTTAACGAACTACAAGTTTTGTTAGGATTAAGTGAGGATAATGATAGGATAAAGACGAATACCAGTGTTTCAAAGCAAAGTAAAAATAAGCGTGTTGGTATTAGGAAACCCATAAGGGATAAAACAGGAATAGTTGAAGAGAATGAATAAAAATTTGAAGATCCAAAAGTCGGGTACAAAAATATTAAATGATAAATTGGAAGTATACGAAACATTTACTTTAAGTGAGGCACTTGTATTTCCAACTACACTTTATAAGCTAACTCCTATAAAAATAGGTGAATCTGATGTAGAAAGTTTGTCTAGTTTTCTTTCAAGACTTGCGGAAGCTCATCATATAACTTTGAGCTCAATTTTACAACATTATTTTAAACCATTTTTAGAAACAAATAGTAGTGTGAAAACATATACTTCTAATAACCATTTAATTAATGGCATGGGTGAATTATCTATAAGTGCAGTACGGTTGTTTGAGGAACTAACGTCTTGTAGGGATCTTGAAAAACTAACATTTATAAAATTTAAATATATATTGGATGGCTCCAAACTATTGAAAAAAACAAAAGAATGGTGTCCTAATTGTTTTCAAGAAATGAAAAATAGTGAATTACCAGTATATGAAAAACTTATTTGGACCATTAGGCAATATGAAATATGTGCAAAACATAATGTGAAATTAGTAAGTCAATGCAAATGTTGTGGATCTTCTCAGCAACAAATCAACTTAAAGAATAGAATAGGTTTTTGTCAAAAGTGTTTTAGTTGGTTGGGAGAAGAATATTGTGGAGATATAATTAATGGATATCCTGTGGAAGCTCATCATGCAATACAGCTGAATCGAATGATTAGTATTCAAGAAGAAGAATTGAGTTATGAAAGGTTAATATTCTCACTTAATAAAATATATGAAAGTATTGCAAGGGGATTTAAGAAACAATTTAGCAAAACTTACTTGGGCATTGACTATAGTACAGTTAAGAAGTACTTACATGAAGTGAAATTACCAACCATTAAAATTCTACTTAATATTTGTTTTCATGCAAGAATTGATGTCATTAATTTGTTTAAGGATGTCCCACTACATACAGATTATGTAGTGTCCACTATTCCTGCGCAAAAGAACTATTTTGTTGTTTCGAGGGATTTCGATAGGGTTAAAGAATATTTAGAATATATACTGAGTATATCTGATAAAGTATCTATTCATAGAATATGTAGGGAATTAGGGATTGGAAGTAATACCTTGAAATGTTATTTTCCAGAGTTAGTTGCTAAAATTGCTGGAAAATATGAAAATAACGGTTGTAATAAAAATTTTAATCAAGAGGATTCAAGAGCTAGAGAGAATACTCGGAAGTTTTTAGAGGATTACATTAACAATAAGGATTGTTTTTTTACGGTAAAGCAAATTACGGAAATGTTGAATTGTGATATATTAACGTTAAGATCAAACTTTCCACATTTGTGGGAAGAAATAAGAAAGAAAAATCTTAGTCGTCAGGGGAAAACGAATAAACGATATCCTAGTGTTAGAATTGATGTTGAGACTATTCAAATTTTCCTCGAGAGAGTTCTAGAGGGGATTAATAATGAGCCTGTATCAATTACTGAAATTTGTAAAGAACTAGGTGTAACACGACCGACTTTAAAGATACATTTTAATGATTTATTAGAAGAGATTAAGTTAAGAAATAAAGAGGTTGTTTCAAAAAGAAGTATAACTCTAAAGAAAAATAGAGAGATTAAGTTATTTGAGACAATACATCTATTATATGATAATGGCACTTATCCAAGCATGAGAAAAGTTCAAGAGGCGTTAGATTTTAATATTGGATTTGATAGTGATTTTATAGACTTATGGAGAGAAACTCTTAAGGGATTAAATTTACCTTTAAGATCTAATTAATACGACCGGTTTTTACATGAATTATTTTGTTTAAACTATAATAATGGCAGTATTTTGTGTTTAAAGCATAAAATTGTCTAAAGTGACCGATT
>NZ_JBALQK010000197.1:0-19587 GCF_036965845.1 Bacillus sp. JJ1127
ATAATACATTGTATGTCATTGTCAGATTACTGGGAAAATGTTTGTTTTTATGTGGGCTAGAGAATAGAAGACATGAATCTTTTAAAGAATATAAAAAGCTCGCAGAGGCGAGCTTTTTATTAATATACAGATGTATTATCCGCTGATACATTTTCAAGAATTTCTTTTACGCGGCCTAAGAACTTACCGCAAATCAAGCCATCAAGTACGCGGTGGTCAAGTGATAGACATAGGTTAACCATATCACGCGCACCAAACATACCGTTATCCATAATCACTGGACGTTTTACAATAGACTCTACTTGTAAAATAGCAGCTTGTGGGTGGTTAATAATGCCCATAGATTGAACAGAACCAAATGATCCTGTGTTATTAATTGTGAAGGTACCACCTTGCATTTCGTCCGCTTTTAATGATTTTGTACGGACTTTTCCTGCAAGCTCTGTAATTTCACGAGCGATTCCTTTAATTGTTTTTTCATCTGCTTGTTTAATAACTGGTACAAATAATTCATCTTCCGTTGCAACCGCGATAGAAAGGTTGATATCTTTCTTCTGAACGATTTTATCACCAGCCCACATTGAGTTAATTTGCGGGTATTCTTTTAAAGCTTGTGCAACTGCTTTTACGAAGAATGCAAAGAATGTTAAGTTGAAACCTTCACGTTTTTTGAATTCACCTTTGATTGAGTTACGATATGACACAAGATTCGTCACATCTACTTCAATCATCATCCAAGCATGAGGTGCTTCATGCTTACTACGTAACATATTTGCAGCAATTGCTTTACGCACACCTGTTACCGGAATTTCGATATCGCCAGGTACTGTCGGTACAGAAACTGGTTTTACCGCTTCTGTTTTTGGTGCTGCCGTTGCTGGTACAGCTGGTTTCGACGCTTCCTGAGGTGCCTGCATAGATACAACTGCTTCCTCTTTCTTCGCACCTGCTTGTGGAATATTTCCAGATTCCACTAATTTTAAAATATCTTTACGTGTAATACGGCCATTTGCTCCCGTACCTTCCACTAAATTCAAATCAATATTATGCTCGCCTGCAAGTTTTAATACAGCTGGTGAAAAACGTGGTTTTCCATCAGTCGGTTGCTTCACTTTTGGTGCTTTTTCAGATGAAGCCACTGCTGTTGTTGGTTCCTCTTTTGTTTTCTCTTCTACAGCGGTCGCAGCTACTTCATCTGCGCCTTCTACTTGAATCACACAAACGATTTCACCTACAGCAAGTGTATCGCCTTCAGCAGCGACTAATTCCTTTACAATTCCAGTGAAAGAAGATGGTACTTCTGCATTCACTTTATCCGTCATTACTTCTGCAAGCGGATCATATTTATTTACGTGATCGCCAACATTTACGAGCCATTTACTAATTGTACCCTCTGTAACGCTCTCCCCGAGCTGAGGCATTGTAATATTTTCTACAGCCATGTATAGTCCCCCCGATTAAAATTCCGCAAGTTCACGCATTGCTTTTTCCACTTTATCTGGATTTACCATAAAGAATTTTTCCATTGTTGGTGCATATGGCATTGCTGGAACGTCTGGGCCTGCAAGACGTGCAATTGGTGCATCTAAATCGAATAAGCAATTTTCAGCGATAATAGCTGCTACTTCACTCATGATGCTTCCTTCTTTATTATCTTCTGTTACAAGAAGAACCTTACCTGTTTTTGAAGCTGCTTCAATAATTGCTTCTTTATCTAATGGATACACAGTACGTAAGTCAAGAATGTGTGCAGAAATGCCATCTTGTGCTAACTTTTCAGCTGCTTGAAGAGCAAAGTGAACACATAATCCGTATGTGATAACAGTAATATCATCACCTTCACGTTTTACATCTGCTTTTCCAATTGGTAATACGTAGTCATCTTCCGGCACTTCACCTTTAATAAGACGATATGCACGTTTATGTTCAAAGAATAGCACTGGATCTTCATCACGAATTGCTGCTTTTAATAATCCTTTTGCATCATACGGTGTTGAAGGAATAACAATTTTTAAACCAGGTTGATTTGCAAATAATGCTTCTACTGATTGTGAATGATATAAAGCACCGTGAACACCACCACCAAATGGTGCACGCACAGTGATTGGACAAGTCCAGTCGTTATTAGAACGGTAACGAATTTTCGCTGCTTCAGAAACAATTTGGTTCACTGCTGGCATAATAAAATCAGCAAATTGCATTTCAGCAATTGGACGCATGCCATACATCGCTGCTCCGATTGCTACCCCTGCAATTGCAGATTCTGCAAGTGGTGTATCAAGCGCACGGTCTTCACCAAATTGATCATATAATCCAGTCGTCGCTTTAAATACGCCACCTTTTTTACCAACGTCTTCTCCTAATACAAATACTTTCTCATCGCGTTCCATTTCCTCGCGCATTGCTAATGTAATCGCGTCAATATAAGACATTACAGCCATGAAACGTTCCCCCCTATTCTGCGTATACGTGCTTCAATGCATCTTCAGGTGCTGCATACGGAGCATTTTCTGCATATTCTGTTGCTTCATTTACGATATGCATAATTTCGTCTAACATTTGTTTTTCAGATTCCTCTGTTAACACGCCAATTTCTTTTAAATAAGCGGCAAATGTAAAGATTGAATCTTTTTTCTTCGCTTCTTCTACTTCTTCTTTATCACGATATACACGATCATCGTCATCACTAGAGTGTGCTGTTAAACGATATGATACTGTTTCAATTAAAGTTGGACCTTCTCCTCGGCGACCACGATCAGCTGCTTCTTTTACAGCTTTATATACTGCAAGTGGATCATTTCCGTCTACTGTGTATCCTGGCATACCGTAACCAATTGCACGATCTGATACATTCTTACATGCTAATTGCTTTTCAACAGGAATAGAAATTGCATATTTGTTATTCTCACACATGAAAATAACAGGCAATTTGTGTACGCCAGCAAAGTTCGCACCTTCGTGGAAGTCACCTTGGTTAGAAGAACCTTCACCGAATGTTACAAACGTTACTAAATCTTTCTTTTCCATCTTTCCAGCTAACGCAATACCAACCGCATGTGGTACTTGCGTTGTAACTGGTGATGAACCTGTCACAATACGATTTTTCTTCTGACCGAAGTGACCAGGCATTTGACGGCCACCTGAGTTTGGATCTCCCGCTTTTGCAAATCCAGAAAGCATAAGCTCTTCTGCCGTCATACCGAACGCTAATACTACACCCATATCACGATAGTATGGCAACACGTAATCTTTCTCACGATCAAGTGCAAATGCTGCTCCAACTTGGGCAGCTTCTTGTCCTTGACAAGAAATTACAAATGGAATTTTCCCTGCGCGGTTTAATAACCACATACGTTCGTCAATTTTACGTGCAAGCAACATCGTACGATACATTTCTAATACTTGCTCATCACTTAAGCCAAGTTCTTCATGGCGTTTTTCTTTTACTTCTGCCATTTTTCATAACCTCCTAAATCCACATTTTTATGCGTGTAACGCTCTCCCATCTACCGCTAATGCAGCTTCACCAATCGCTTCTGATAATGATGGATGTGGATGAATTGTATGTGCCACTTCCCAAGGTGTTGCATCCAGCACTCTTGCAAGACCTGCCTCAGAAATCATATCTGTTACATGTGGGCCAATCATATGGACACCAAGAATATCATTTGTTTCTTCATCAACTACAAGTTTCACAAAACCATCTGATTCTCCATATACAAGTGCTTTTCCGATTGCACGGAATGAGAACTTACCTACTTTTAACTTATAGCCTTTTTCTTTTGCTTCTTGTTCGGTTAAACCAACAGAAGCTACTTCTGGACTACTATATACACATTTCGATACCATAGAGTAATCAATTGGCATAACTTCTTTTCCAGCAATATGCTCCACTGCAACAATACCTTCATGAGAAGCAACGTGTGCAAGTTGTAAGCCGCCAATTACATCACCAATTGCGTAAATATGTGATTCTTTCGTTTGATAAAACTCATTTGTTTGAATGTATCCTTTTTCCACAATAATATCTGTATTCTCTAAACCGATATTTTGCGTATTTGCTTGTCTTCCGACAGATACAAGCATTTTTTCTGCTTTAAACTCTTTATTTTCACCATTATGCTCTGCTTGAATCGTTACCCCATTATCTTTTACCAATGTTTTTGGTAATACTTTCGCACCTGTCACCACTTTAATACCTTTTTTCTTCAAGAGACGTTGCATCTCTTTTGAAACATCTTGATCTTCCAGTGGTAAAACATGTTTTGCGTATTCTAATACAGTAACTTCTACACCGAAGTCAGCAAGCATCGATGCCCATTCAATTCCTATTACACCGCCGCCGACAATAATAATAGAATTAGGAAGCACTTCCATTTTTAAAGCATGATCCGAAGACATAACATATTCCCCATCTAATTCTAATCCTGGTAATGAATTAGGACGAGAACCTGTCGCAATCAGAACATTTTTTGGAATAAGCATTTCATTCTCTTCTCCACTTGCAAGCTCAACTGAAATTGTACCTGGCATTGGAGAGAAGATAGATGGTCCAAGAATTCGGCCGATACCTTCAAACACATCAATTTTACCTTGCTTCATTAAATGTTGAACGCCTTTATGAAGCTGAGTTACAATTTTTTCTTTACGCTCTTGCACTTTTGCGAAATTTAATTCCACATTACTTGCTACAACGCCAAACTCTTCTCCCTTTTTTGCAGTTGCATATACTTCTGCACTACGCAAAAGAGCTTTACTAGGAATACAACCTTTGTGTAAACAAGTGCCGCCAAGATTATCTTTTTCAACAAGCGCTGTTTTTAACCCTAATTGTGATGCACGAATAGCAGCAACATATCCACCTGTACCGCCGCCAACGATGACTAAATCATATTCTTTTGCCATTCTCTCAACCCCTAGCTACCGTTTCTTTTTCTCGTACAACATACTCTTTTGGAGCTTCTTCTTCTCGCAATATACGAAGTGCTCCTTCTGCTAATGCTTGTAATTCATCTTCTCCAGGATGCACAATGACATCTGCAATCCAATGCACACGCTCTTTTATTTCATCAACAAGAATCTTACTATACGCAAGTCCTCCCGTTAAAATGATAGCATCTATTTTCCCATGAAGAACAGTACTAGCTCCACCGATTTCTTTAGCGACTTGATATGCCATTGCTTTATAAATAAGAGTCGCCTCAGGATCGCCTTTCTCAACCATGTTTTCGACCTTAATTGCGTCGTTTGTACCAATGAGACTCACTAATCCACCTTGTCCAACAATCTTTTTCATCATTTCATCGCGGTAATAATCACCAGAGAAACACATTTCTATTAATTGACCAACTGGTACTGTTCCAGCACGCTCTGGACTAAATGGACCTTCTCCATTTAAACCATTATTTACATCAATGACTTTTCCATTTTTATGAGCACCAACTGTAATTCCGCCGCCCATATGGGCAATTAATAGATTTAAATCTTCATATTTGTGGCCTAGTTCTACTGCAACTTTACGCGCCACCGCTTTTTGGTTTAACGCATGAAAGATACTTTTTCGCTCCATACCCGAAATTCCGCTAATGCGAGCGATTGGCTCCATTTCATCCACAACAACTGGATCGACAATGAATGCTGGAATATTTAATCCAGAAGCAATTTCATACGCCAAAATACCTCCAAGGTTTGAAGCGTGATGGCCACTAAATCCATTTTTTAAATCTTCTAACATTGCTTCGTTCACTGTATACGTGCCGCCTTCAATCGGACGAAGTAATCCTCCGCGTCCGCAAACAGCATTTAATTTTGAAATATTGATGCCATGAGAATGTAGAACTTCCAAAATTGTTTCTTTTCGAAATTCATATTGATCAATAATTCGTTTGTATTTCCCAATTTTTTCTTCATCATGACGAATAGTTTCTTCTAAAACAGGCCTCTCGTTATCAAAAACACCTATTTTTGTGGATGTACTACCCGGATTAATAACAAGAATTCGATTTAAGGACAATGTTGCTACCTCCACCTATAAATTCAAAAGGCAGTGGAAACCTCATAAGAGGTAACCACAGCTTTTGTAGAAGTTGTATATGAAAGGATTAGCGACGGCTAATAATGTCATGACCGTTGCGTAAGTACGTGCTGCGAGTATTTTTTAAGCTTGCAATACGTTCTTCAGCTAGACGATCTGCTGCCACATAAGTTGGTACACCATCACGTTTTGAAATTTCAATTACTTTTGCAATTGTGTCATAAATAGACTCTACGCGTTTTAGTGCACGTTCTCTATTGTATCCATATAATTCATCCGCTACGTTAATTACGCCGCCTGCATTAATTACATAGTCTGGTGCGTATACAATACCCATTTCATGGATTGTATCACCGTGACGATCTTCTTTTAATTGGTTATTTGCAGAACCTGCGATTACTTTTGCTTTAAATTGTGGAATTGTTTCATCATTGATTGTTGCACCTAATGCACATGGTGCATAAATATCACACTCTACACCGTAAATTTCATTTGGCTCAACTGCTGTTGCACCGAATTCTTCTACTGCACGTTGTACCGCTTCTTTATTAATGTCTGTAACAATTAATTGTGCACCTTCAGCGTGTAAATGTTTACATAAGTGATACGCTACGTTACCAACACCTTGAACAGCAATTACTTTACCTTCTAAGCTATCTGTACCAAATGCTTCTTTTGCTGCTGCTTTCATACCACGGTAAACACCATATGCAGTTACTGGAGATGGGTTACCAGAAGAACCGAATGAAGGTGAAATACCTGTTACAAAGTCAGTTTCCTCATGGATAATATCCATATCATCAACTGTTGTACCAACATCTTCTGCAGTAATATAGCGACCGTTTAAACCTTGAATATAGCGTCCTAGTGCTCGGAACATTGCCTCGCTTTTATCTTTACGTGGATCGCCGATAATAACTGTTTTTGCACCACCTAGGTTTAAACCAGCTGCTGCATTTTTATATGTCATCCCTTTTGCAAGACGCAATGCATCTTCAATCGCCGCTTCTTCAGAATCATATGTCCACATTCTTGTTCCGCCAAGGGCTGGTCCAAGCGTTGTATCATGAATTGCAATGATTGCTTTTAATCCAGATTCTTTATCTTGACAAAATACTACTTGCTCATAATCATATTTTTCTAAGTATTCGAAGATTTCTAATGTCATTGTCATTTCCCCCTAATTGTTTTACCCTTTTGGTTTATTTAGAAGCAGTCGCAACTGCTAAAGCTAATGAATATACTTTTGTTTCTGCTGAATCAGCACGAGATGTTAACACAATCGGTGCCTTCGCGCCTGCAATCATCGCTCCTACATTTGCATTTGCAAAATAGACGAGTGATTTATATAGCACGTTTCCAGCTTCAATCGTTGGGACGAGTAAAATGTCTGCCTTACCTGCTACATCACTTACTATGCCTTTATGCTCTGCTGCAATTTGTGATACAGCATTATCTAAAGCAAGCGGCCCATCAACAATACAATCTTTAATTTGTCCGCGGCGATTCATTTGTGTTAACATCGCTGCATCAATTGTTGCTTGCATTGCTGGATTAATAACTTCTACCGCTGCAATCGGAGCTACTTTTGGCAATTCAATTCCTATTGCCCGGGCAACTTCCACAGTATTTTGTATAATGGCAGCTTTTTGTCCTACATCAGGTGCAATATTCATCGCTGCATCTGTGACAAAAATAAAGCGATCATAATTTGGAACTTCAAACGCTGCAACATGTGAAAGTACACCGCCCTTACGAAGCCCCCACTCTTTATTTAACACTGCTTTTAAAATACTTGCTGTTGGGATGTTCCCTTTCATAAGTACATCCGCTTCACCATTTCTTACAGCTTTAACAGAAAGTTCCGCAGCTTCGCTACTTGATGTTGCCGCAATCACTTGGATATGTTCTGAAGCTTGTAAGTCATGCTCTTGTAGCATACCCATAATTTTTTCTTGATTTCCATATAGACGAAATTGAGCTAACTGTAATTGAATTGCTTTCGCTACTGCTTCAATTACTTCATGATCTTCAGCTACTGCTACAGCCACAGTTTTATTCGGCTGTCCTGCTACTCGATCAATTAGTTGTTTTAACTTCATATTTTGTAATCAACCCTTTCCGTCGTCCCTCGTCTATTCTAATAAGCAAATACCGTGCCAACTTTTCAAAGTGGTCATACCAATTATGAAAACGCATACAAAACACAATAAAATCAGTACTTTATAAAGCTGTGGAATATTCTGTCTTAAATTGTCACCTTTTGTATACCATGCAATAAATTGCATGGTACGCAATTTATTGCATGCTATTTTTTGCACAATCAAACTTCTCTAACTTGTAATATAAATTTCGAACCGAAATCCCTAAAGCTTTTGCTGTTTTTGTTTTATTCCCTTCAAATTTCTCTAAATATTCATGAATGATATTCCCTTCAAATTCTGTGACCAAATGATCCAGAGATTTTTCTTCTAATTCTGGTAGTAAACTGCTTACTTTTAAATCCATCTGATCTTCTTTATGTAAAGGAGGTAAATGATGTACATCAATATACACTTCGTTATAATTCATAAAAATAATAGCCCGCCCCAAAATATTCTCAAGTTCCCTAACATTTCCCGGCCAATCATACGATTGCAAGTACTCAATCGCAGATTTCGTTAATCCTTCTACATTACGACCGTAATCTTGGTTAATTTTTTGAATCAATCGTTCTGATATAACAGCAATATCCTCTTTCCGTTGACGAAGAGATGGAATTTGAATCGGAATTTTATTTAGGCGATAATATAAGTCTTCTCGAAATTCCCCTTTCAAAATCGCTTTTTCTAAATTTACATGTGTCGCTGCAATAACTCGGACGTTAATAGGAATTGCTTTCGTTCCCCCTACTTTTACAATTTCTTTCTCTTGTAGTACACGTAGTAACTTCGCTTGCGTACTGGCAGATAACTCACCAATCTCATCTAAAAAAATGCTCCCATTGTTCGCTTCCTCAAAGAATCCGCGTTTACCGCCTCTTCTCGCGCCAGAAAACGCACCTTCTTCATAACCGAATAATTCACTTTCTAATAAATTTTCAGAGATAGCAGCACAGTTTACCCGAACAAACTTATTGTATTTTCGATTGCTCCCATTATGAATAGCGTGCGCAAATAACTCTTTACCAGTCCCTGACTCTCCGCGAAGCAATACTGTCGCTGGTGTATTCGCTCCGAGCTTCGCTTGTTCTATTGCCGCCATCGTTTCATCAGATGTTCCTACAATATCATCAAAAGAATATTTCGCTTCTAGCGTCCGAATAATTTGTCGCGCCCGATTTAATTCATGCGTTAACTTCCGAATTTCTGACACATCACGAATAACACCAACACTTCCCTTCAATATGCCATCCACAATAACCGGCGCGACATTTACAATAACATCACGTTTTTTCTGACCAATTTTCATATGAATTCCTCGCACTGCCCTACGCGTCCGAAGTACTTTCATATGCATGCTTTCACCCTCTACGATATCAGTCGTCGCAGGTTTCCCAATAATGTCATCCTCTGAAAGACCAGTTAATTTCGTGTAAGCAGGGTTTATAACAAGACCTCTTCCCTTCTCATCTACAACAGAAATCGCTTCCTCAGACGAATGAATAATCGCTTCCAGTAAAGTTTGAATTTCTTTTAGATCCGTAACTTCTTCTGCTAAATCTACAACTTCCGTAATATCTTTAAAGATTGCAAACGCCCCTTGAACCTCTCCATCTTCTTTTAAGATAGGAATCCGCGTTGTAATAATCTTCTTTCCATTATCCAATGTAAGTTCCTGATTTATTTCCACTTGCTTCGTTCGCACAATCCGAAGTAACTTACTCGTTGGAATAACTTCTAAAATATATTTCCCTATTGCTTCTCCTGTTTTATAGCCCGTCATTCGCGCTGCACTTTTATTAAACAACTTTATAGTTCCATCTTTATCAACAACAATCATACCGTCATGTGTAGAATTTAAGATTAAATCTCCTTGCTGCGTTTGTTCTTTCAGCTTTTCAATTAAATCTTCTTTCTCATACGCCAATTTCGTAACAATTTTCGCAATATCCCCTGGTATAAGAAGTGTATTTTCATGTTTTTTCGCTAAGAGAACTTTATGTAAATGATAATCACCCGTCATATCAAACATCACATCAAGATTTGCTTCAAGAAACGGCGTTATATCATCTCCAGTTACAATATTTTGTTCTTTTGCAAGCTGCAATCCCTCTGCCTTTGGGTTTATATCAATTATCCCTATAATTTTAAATATATTTGAACTTTGCAACAAACTAAGAAGCGCACTTCCACCTTCGCCCGCCCCAATAATTAATACCTTTTGTTTCATACATTGCACTTCCTCTCGAAGTATCTCTGCAAATTTTTTCACACCTTTATCTTACTCGTTCAGCAACTTCTTGACAAATCACCTTTCCATATCACATCATTTAATATATACAAAATTATCTGAAAAGGAGCGTTATCTATGCAGCGTTACCTTGCCCTTCTACTAGCACTTATTCCTATTTCATTAGCCGTGCTAGGTATCAAATTAATGAGAGATACTGTATTCGGCATTCTTTTCTCTCCAATCCCTGTATTATGGCTACAATTTTTGATTGGTGCATTCTGCTTTGCAATCGGTTTTTATATCTTTGGGGGCTTCGTTTTACATCGTGATCGGAAACGAAATAAAGTACAAGCCCGATTCAAAAGATAAAAAACAAAAAAATGAGGCCTCTCTTATGAAAGGTCTCATTTTTTTACTTGTAATAACGCTCTAGCTGTTTCCGGGTAATCAGTAATAATAGCTGATATATTCATATCAAAATACTTACGTATAACTGTTTCATCATTAATTGTATACGGCCGGACATCCACTCCGCACTCCATTGTTAGTTCTGCAATTGCATCTTGAAGATAGCGATAGTTCGGATGAACCCCAGTAGCCCCCATTTTTTGCGCATATGCCCACGGGCTATGTAACCCTTCTCGATATAAAATGGCTGTCTGAATATCTGGCGCCATCATATGGCACTTTTTCATACTATAATGATTAAACGAAGAGAAAATCACTCGTTCTTCCAAATTAAACTTCCGCACAAGAGTAATCACTTCTTCTTCTAAACCTCGATATGGAATTTTATTATTTTTTAATTCAATATTGAGCAATAATTGATTGGACTGTAACCACTCCAACACTTCTTCTAATAAAGGAATATGGCAAAAGCCTACTTTTTCACCAAACTTATAACTCGCATCTAACTTCCGCAAATCTTCATACAAATAATTCCGGACCTCACCTTTTCCATTTGTTGTCCGGTTAACCGTTTCATCATGAATCACAACAATTTTTCCATCCTTCGTTAATTGAACATCTAATTCAATCCCGTCTGCTTGAAAAGATTCCGCAGCTTCGAATGAAATCATTGTATTTTCCGGATACGTCCCCGCCGCACCGCGGTGTGCAAATATAAGAGTCATCCTCACTCCCCCATTCTTATGCTATACTATACGAAAAAGGAGGTACTTCTATGAGACCATTACAAATTTCTCCGGACACTGCAATTCGCCTATCAAAAGCTCTAGGTGTTCCACTTGAACAGCTTATGCATATGCCACAACATATTTTAATTCAAAAATTAGTTGAATTAGAAAAAAAAAATAAAGATGAAGAATAATATAGTCCTGTTTTGCAGGGCTTTTTATTATCCTCAATTTATTCCCTTTTTAATTCATTTTATCACTGAACAATTTCACTTAAATTGGCAATGTTAAAGCCAGTAAGATATTCTCTCCATACTCCTTTTTCTATTTTCTAAAAAGATACCTCTCTTTCCCCTCTTATTTCCAGAAAAACACAATAAAAACCTCCTACCTATCAGATTAAACTCTTCAATCCAATAAATAAAAGGTTTTAAAATTAGCTATCAATTCAATTACGTATGTACTTTATTGCCTGCATACGTAATTCGTTGACTATTGCATTTTGGTATGAAATACGCTTAACACTCTGCTATATCAACATTTACGAAGCCTTATGTTCAAGCCTTAACTTATCCGCAACCATTGCAATGAATTCGGAATTCGTAGGTTTTGCTTTTGACATGGATACCGTATAGAGCTTTGACATATTAACGTTTTCAAGCAATTTATCTTTTACGTTCTTTCGGTAGTTTATCGGCTTACAGCTTTATACTTTATAGGTTAGCTTTCTCTACCCGTTAAAAACAGTTTAACTTCCTATTAATTATGAGTCAATATATATATATTCAAAACTTCACACAAAGCACTCTCTTAAGACTTTCTCAAATTCTCTCTCTTCTTTAAATGTTATAATTACCAATATAAGCAAAAAGGAGGAAGAGGGATGAGCTACGGAAATAAAGATGATAACACATCAAATTTAAAGGTTGAAACTATTGGGAAGTTGAATACTGATAAGCTGGCGGAAGGGCTTGTGAAGATTTTGAGGAGAGACATGTTAAACGGTAAAATAGATTCAAATAATTACACTAAACCTTCAAAGGCTGAGAATCCAAAGGATAAAAAGGAGTGAAAAGAATCCTTCACTCCTTGAACTTATCTTAACGTTTGTAAAGCATCCTAATGTCACTTCACCACTTCAAGATGATCCGTAATGCTAGCTAACACCAAAGCAATTACTCCTAAAGCAACAGCCATAAGAATATCGTCTTGCATGAAGCCTATCAGTAATGTTACGATTGAAATAGAATACAGTGTGATTTTCATTTTTGAAAGTCTCCTTTTTCTAGAGTCGATTTCTTGGCGGGAGCGACTCTCTTTTTTATTTTTATAAATCTCCTAATAAACTCCAAAATGACATCAACCTTTGTAACTCTTATAATTTGCATGGAAGTACCGAATTTCTTCCAGAGTAAAACTTTTTGCAATCCCCACCAATCGAGTCTTACATTTCTCCAAATCGCTGTAGAAATCAGATAACCTACTGGTAATAATCTCCATTTGAATTTCATCTTCAGACTCAATAGTTAATTCGTTGTATGCAGCTTCAAAGTCCTTAATTTTGTCCCCCAAGTTATCTACCAAGTTAAGTAAAGACATATAAAGTCCGCCCTGCTTGTTAATTCCATTAAAAGTATCAATTCCTGCTAATTTCATGTTAAATTCCTCCAATAAGTTTTTATATTGCTTCCCTATAAAAGTCTCGAGACTTTTTAGATAAAATTTTGAAGCCCTTTACTCACTGGGCTTCTTTTTTGTTTCATCCACAAGTTTCTCTCGAGGTTTTCGAGGAGTTAGTGGCTTCCCGTTCTCTACAAGTTCTAATACTTCCGCTATCAGTTCTCTACGTCTAGGAGACTCTATCCCCTTCAGACATGAATGCAAACGTGCTAGCTGATCAGCATCCGATTCAGAGACTTGAAACAGGCTAGCTATATACTCTCTACGACTCTGTTTCTTTCGGGTGATTGCGTCACTCATACTGTGCCACCCCCTGTAATTAAAGATTATCATAAAGTCTCGAGACTTTTCAAGTACTAATTTGACATTCCATTAAAAATTTTCCCTTTCCATTCAAACAAAAGAAAACCCTGTAAGGCAATCTTACAGGGTACATCTTGATTATTATGCTTTTAGGTTTAATAAATCTGTGTATCAATCTCTTGAATTTCTTCTTTGAGTTCTTGAATCCTAGAGGCGACGTTTATAATATTTTCATCAGAGTATATCCCGTTAAGCTGCTTAATATGCTGTGTAATTCCAGCATCATAACTTTCTGCCCCTTCATAGTACTTCCACCAATCAGCATCAAACCGTGGACTTTCAGGATCGTTACTTGGGCGTGTAATGTATGCATCAAAGATTTCCATTGGCTGACCTTCACCAAAAATTTCAGTTTGGTAATACTCATCCGAACGGCTGACACTCGGTAGATCGTTCGCACGCATTCTCTTGTAGGTTATTTCGTCAGAGGATTTAATTTCATGAGCAAGGAATGATTTAGGTTGCCCAACGTCTTCGATGTAATTTGCCAAAGGTGTGATACGATGGACACGTCCCCCTGCATTGGTGGAAATAATACATGGAACACCATCCACTTTACGATAAAACTCTCGATTCTTATGCTCAGGTACTCCGACTGCGAGTTCTCCGTATAGTTTTTCAAGCCCTTGCAACTTTGTTACCTTTTCAGCCTTTGTTTCTTTCAAATCGTTCATGTATTTCTCGGCATCGTTGATTAATTTACGCCCTAGTGGTGAACGTAATAATGATTCCATACCGATATTTGTCATAAATAATCATTCCTTTTCATTTTTATTTGTTTGGTAAGCTGAGCACTCTAGTTTAACTAGCAAGTAACAGTCCACCTCGTTTGCCTTACAAGTCTATATACACTCCCGTCAGACAATCTCCACGGAATCTGAAGAAAACCTTTGAAATATATTTCTGAAGGTTTATATTTTTACACCTTGGATATCTACATACAATCCTGTAAAGTATCTAAAGAGCGTTCACAATGAGTTTGAGCAGACAAAGTATTTACTTCTAAATCATCTGCAACACTCTCTAACGCCTTAAGGAATCTTTCCTCTCCCGATGTTTTAGGGACAGCTTTAGCTATAATACTGCGGATTCTTGCTACCAAGTGATGTATTACTTTGATATCTTCATGGCATTGAATAGTATCATTGAAAGAGATTTGTCGAGGGGAATATGCGTCTGGTATCTCCGGATAGTTACTTTTCTGAGTTTGCTTGAGGAGTAAATCACATTTAATCTTAAGGGGGTTATTTGGGGAGAATTTTTCAAACTTCATTCTATGTATCCGTATCCTTTCACAAATTTGTATTCAATAAGATTTATTTAACCTCTTCATGGTCTATAGTTATAAGGTCTCCGCCTTCATCAAAGCCTTCGATATCAACGACTATTTGTGTTTCTTTTAAAGTTACATCCAATCTTGAGTTTCCATCATGTAAAATGCCGTGGAATTTAGCAAGTGTTTCAAGGGCTGCTCGTCTTTCCTTGATTGGGGCTGTCAATGGAACTATCTTTGATCTTTTCATATCATAGAATTCTTCTCTCTCTTCGCCACGAGCAATTGAGGTCAATCTTTGGAGGACTTCTGAATAGCTTGCTACATCAACAAATGAATTCTGATTACAAATGGCTGCGAATAATGCTCGGACATTTGGATTGTTCAATAGTTTATAGCCGTACTGCTTTGAGTAGCCAACAGCTTCAGCTGCTTTCCCAGACTTATTAACTCCATGTTTCACTAGCTCGTAACAGAACTGAATCTGTCGTGTATTTAGGGAATCTAATAACTCTCGAGGGATTTCTGCTGAATCAACTAAAGGTGGAGTCAATTCAGTGTTTCCTGGTTTACTCATTAAAATCACCTCTGTTTTCTTGAGACAATAAAACCTCATTCAACAATTCATGATAACGTTTATAAACTTTCTCGATTGTTTCTCTTGAGGGATTCCTGTAGACTTTCGTGAGGATCTTATCAATGATTTCCGCTGATTTTTCATAGGTGCATTGCCCTTCTGTGACTCGTCGGAACTGCGTAGTATGTAGACCAGCTTGCTCACAGACTTCCTTGATATTAGAATCTGCTAGATAAGTAGTGGTAAGGATAAAGATTAATTCCTTTTTAAATTTTCTGTTTGATTTGATGGGATAATGCATATAGTGATCTTTCCTTTCTGGGGATTTATATCTTTTGTAGGAGAGGCTTTTGTGGTTTGAATGTACATTTTAGATAAATATAAAGCTATCTGAAGCGCTCAATTACTTCACTGATAGCGTTTGTCGTGTACATTCAGGGAACTGAAACACTCAGAAACATTCTAACTACTCAGGTGTGTGATGTAAGCAAGTGACCCTCCTAAGTTTTCCGCGCTTAAGAGGGGCTTGCCTTACAATAGAATGGATTTTGGATCTAAAGTAGATAGGTCACAGAGATGACCCGAAGAGATGGATTTTCTAAAAGAATTTAATACAGGAGTTTTATTGATATGAGAAGGATATTACGAAAGAAAAGGGCGAAACAGTTTTCGCGTAACATTGAAATTGAGCACGTGGGTAGGCGGTTCCCTTTCTCAATCTCTACTGATATTTTAACATGAAACTACACTATTTGTCAATCAAAATCACAAGAAACTATTTACTTTTAAACGTTTTTGTGGTATTTAAATACCTCATATTTTAGTAATTTGTCAAGTTAATAGACATAAAAAATAGACCATCCTTGTAGGTCTTCATTTGAGCATAACTATCATGTCATCATCCGTCAAAGTTAATTTAGTCTATCTAGCAGCTAAATCGTTTAAGTGTGAGGCATGGCTGACGCATTCTTATGTTTTTATCTTTTCTTCTTAAGATTCTTTTTATCTTTACGTATTCTTTTTCTTATCCGTTCGTACTTCTTTATAGATATGTATATACTTACGGATACATTCATTTATGTATTTACTTATATATTAGTGATTGCATTTATGTAATCACAATGTTTTAAGTTCTTGTACTCACTATCGTTCGTACTAACTAGTTATCTTTAGCTTTAACGCTCATACTTTAAGTTAATTGTCCTCGCTATTTGAATCAGCGAAGCAAAATCCTCTAAAGTTATTCTTAAATGCATTATACAGAAAATAGACAGAAATGTCAAGAAAACAACCTTATTGTTCACAAATTAGTCACATTTATATAGAGTTTGACACTTCATAGGAAATTGCCAACTTCAAAACTATCAAACTTCCTAGCCCTAAACTAAATAACGTTTATATAACGGTCACGGAATACTACTTTGAAGCCCTGAAACATATAAGTGAAAATCTCTAGAGCTTCCCGAACTTCACTTTTGAGAACTACATATAAGCTGGTCACTAGGAGCCTTGGTGGTAAAATTTTAGAGTACCCCCCATCCCCACGAGCCCTCCGTCGGGATTCTTTTTCACTTCGACAAGAAGGACACATTGAATCGTCTCCTTTTATTCTTCTATTCGATTATATTTCTCTTTTCGATGAGCGACGAAAAAACTTTCTACCAATCATCAAAGAAAGATTCATTGGTATAGGGACACACAGAAGGGTGTGGACGTTGAGCTTACACTCTCTTGGCGCATGTTCTTCCATAGCAATAAGGGCACTGTGTGGTGTTGTGTATCATCAATAGCATTCTTATAATTATATACTCATGTTCGGATCGCTTTCTCTACAGCATCACCAAAACAACTATCACACCATATGATACACACTATCTCTCACATAGTATATAGCATTGAGTGATAGTCACCAGCTCATACACTTATATTCTAGCCCTCTAGCTTAGCTATTTAGAGTAGCCTTTCCATCTGGTATAGATTGCCCTACTAGCCTACTCACCTGAGCATATATATAAGCTATTAACCCCATCTACTTAGAGAGTAGCATTCTCTCCTATATAAACTTTGTGCCATTAAGCTCCTACCAATCAGATCAATCTTCTGAGGTGTTCCTTTTCTATCAAGGGAACTTAATGTTTGTGATTCATTGCACATACAGTATACATAATAAAGGCTATCGGAAGTCATTAAAGTGAAGGTGTTGATTTGATAAGGTTTCTCTTGCTAGTCAATACTTTTTAAGCAAGTTTCCGTATAGTTTACGGATGCATAAAAGACGCTGTTTCTATGCAGATACTATATATAGTATCTGAGTGTGGCTTTTACTTCTAAGCTTTAAAGATATCCAGCATTATTCCGCATGGGATTTGCATAAAAATAGTAGCTATATAGATATTTCCCGAGACTATTCCCTGACATTAGCTGGATATTCCTTAATAAAGGGAGAGTATACTATTCAGAGGTCGATACTCTACTAAGCATAATCCAATGTGCCACTCATCACACCAGAAGCAACTACAAAGCTTACAGCTTCAACGGATGTAGAGATCACAGAAGATTATGTATATCATTTAAAGATGATCATGAGTATTTACATTTAGGAAAAGTATACTAAAAGTCAGACCCAATCGATTTGAGATACTTCGAAGTATAACAACCACTGAGTTTGACTTTTATAAGTAAATGGCTCAGAAACCTCCAAAATTCCATATATACTTTGATTACTTCCGTATTCAGGGAATTATCCTACTCTCCAGTAATCGTTCCATTCAACTAACTTCTGATTCCTGTAAAAATAGAGACTCCTCGTATTTAGTCAATTCTTGTTCTAAAGCATTCCCTACATTGTTAACTGCCACTAATATTTCTCCGATACATCCCGTAATATTCTCTTGCAAATCATCTGTTGGGTGAAATGTCCCAGTATGAATATAACTAGTTAGCAAAGCATCGTTGGTTCTTATATTTCCCAAGTTTTCTTTAACAGGGAAATATATTTCACGATTGACACTTAAAGACTCTTTAATCATCTTATCACTAAATTGATCAAAATCATTCATTCCATCCCGATCTAAATACTCCACTAACTCATTAAGCCTTTCTGTATTCCCGTATTCCGAAATCGTTTTAACAGTTCCTTCCAACATATTAATTCGGAGTTTATACTCTTCAGTTAACTTTATCATTATATGTATAGAACGAACTTTTTGCGGCTTAGAATCTTCTAACTCTTTTTCTTTTTGAAGCTCAATTGTGTGCCTAACCCCTCGCAAAGTAAGGAGACCAGAAATCACTCCCCCTCCTAATCCAGCTATAAGGGTAGCGGCATTTGTAACAGCCTGCCCTCCAAGCGTAGTCACTGCAAATAAAGCACTCCCTATAATTCCTCCACTAACTCCATATAAAACGCTTATCTTATTACTCTTAATTTTCATGTTTATCTCTCCCACACCTTATCTTTTACGAACTTTAAAATAGTTGCGAATCAAAAAACGGCTAGTAATTTCTACTCAGCCGTTTGTCTTTTTAATTTCTTTAATTGCTAGTTACCCTGAAAGCAACTTTCTTGTATTTTTTCTAATAAATTATGCTATAATGTAAACAGATAGTTAACCCCAAAAAAATTGCGACTTCCCTATTTTATCAAAATTCAGATATTTTGTAAACAAAAAAACGGAAGGTTTTTGTATAATGGAGTTAACAATATGCATAAACTAAAAAGACAGAAGTTTCTCAGGCTCCTGTCTTCAATAACCCATCACTATTTGTGGTGAATAGATGGTGTGGTTAAATCATCAATATGTTATTTTTCATTGCGGGAATCATCCTTATCTTTCTCAGGGAATAGGATGATTTTCGCTTTTTTATATAGGTAATTTCCAACTAAAGTTCCCGTTTTGACCCCAACAACACTGATTAAGCCTTTTGCGAACCCAACCAAAAATACTGTACCTAACATTCCGAACATAATATCACCTCCTCTCCCGAAAAATGGAAAGAGAGATGAAAAACCACAAAATCTACAATAGTGTGCTAGAGTTACTTTTTGATACCAATTCATATTATGTAAATTCTTGGTGTATTCAATATATATTGTATTACGTTTCAAAACAAGACACAAGATATATGTATAAAATCTTTCTTTTTTTAA
>NZ_JBALQK010000198.1:0-2265 GCF_036965845.1 Bacillus sp. JJ1127
TTAATTTTAAATTGTGAAAGTAATCCTTCTAATTCTTCGATTTTTTTCTTTATTTGCATGGATTGATTTGTTATTTCTGTAATGGATGATGCTTGTGTTTGAATGGCTTGTACGGTTTGATTAGTATCTTTCGCTACTTTTGTAGAAGTTTCTGATACTGCTGATAGGGAAGCGTTAATTTCTTCCGTTCCAGCAGACATTTCTTCTGTTGTAGCTGATACTTCTTGGATTTGGCGTGTTATTTTATGAATGTCTTTCATGATTGTTGAAAAGGCTTCGTCTGCTTCATTAGCAGCATTTCTTCCCTGCGTAGCTTCTTCGTGTCCTTTTTTCATAATTTGAACCGTATCTTTTGTATCTTGTTGGATGGATTTAATTAAATCATTAATTTCATTTGCGGATTGCTTGGATTGTTCAGCTAAATCTCTCACTTCAGCTGCAACAACTGCAAAGCCTTTTCCATTTTCTCCTGCACGTGCTGCTTCAATTGCAGCATTTAAAGCAAGCAGATTTGTTTGTTCCGCAATATTCGTAATTGCGTCTAAAGCTTTATCTATATGTTGTGTACGCGTAATAAGGCGTTCTATCACTGTAGATGTTTCTTCAACAACTGCATGCACATTATTCATTTGCGTAATAGATTGTTTGATTACTTTACTTCCGTTATTTACACGATCTGTTGTAGCAACAGATACTTCAGCAACAGTTGATGCTGACTCAGCTACTGTTTGAACGCCATTTGTTAGGTCATTCATTGCTGTTGAACTTTCATGAATATTAGTAACTTGTCCTTCTATTTGTTTGTTTACTTCATTAATGGTTTGAACGGCTTCGTTAGATATTTTAGATGCTTGTGTTGTATTCTGTAACATATTATCGGTAGAGGAAGTAACTTCGTGTGTCGTTACTTGTATTTTCTCAATTAATTGTTGTAAATTGTCTAACATGTGATTAAAAGAAGTAACGATCGCTCCTAATTCATCATTTGCTTGATAGGAAGTACGTATGACTAAATTTCCATCTGCTACTTGTTTTATATCATGTTGTAATAAATCAATCGGACGTTTAATAGCGATTTTAATAATATATCCAATACATATAATAACTGCAGTTGCAATAACGGAAATAATAATAAACATCAGTATTGTAGTATGTGCACTGCTTGTATTATTTTTTTGTAATTGTTCTGCCTGATCACTATTATATTTAACAAGTTCTTGAATAGAATTAATTGCATTTCGCATAGCGGGCTCAGTGTTTTTTGAATAATAAGCATAAGCTTCTTCATTTTTATTATTTACTGCTAAACTTTGTGCTTCTTTCATTTGAGTTCTAAATTCTTGAAAGTTTTTTTTGAAATTCTCATATAATTGCTTTTCTTCTTGTGAGCTGATCTTAGACTCAAAGTTTTTTAATAACTCATCATTTTCTTTACGTAGTTCAGCTATATTATTTGATAATTCTTTGTTTCTTTTTTCATCGGTTGTAACCATAAGTTCCATAAAATTACTATTCCCGGCGTAGAAATTCGATTCTAGAGCTTCTATCCAAAAAATTGGAAGTAACCTTTCGTCATACATACTTGCAGAAGCTTCACCTGTTTTCTTTAAAGAGATAACCCCTATAATGGATAAGAGAATACATGCAATACTAGCTGTAATCACTAATGTATTCAACTTTGTACCAATCTTACTGTTTTTTAGAACTGACATTCAACCACACCCCTCTTAAATCTTCATATTACGTTATATATCTTATAATAAAATACGCCAAATAACGACATATTTTTTGAAAAATGTCGTTATTTGTTGTTTTTTGAAGAACTAAAATTAGTAAAGTTGTTAATTGAGAAGGAAAGAACTGTAAGATATTTTGGATGTGGTGATATCTCAGTAATCGATTAAGAAAATATTAGTTCATCTCGCATAAACGGGCAGTAAGATCCCCGCCTCAAAATTCAGCAAAAGCAAAGAAGCTAGGTGAGGGCTAATAATCAGTGGGGGATGAAGAAAACTCCTACTGATTAAAGTTTCACTTTATCAACTAGATAAATACAAATGGATCGCAACAATATAAAGTTCGCAATTCAAGAGGACGAACTTTATATAGTACAGCAAGTGAATAATATGTAAAATAGGTTTAAAAGCAAAAAGCCCCGGTACTCTACTAAATGCAGTAACAGGGCTTTTTGCTTTTGTTTAATAAGGCGACAATTTTCTAATCAAACATTTTAATTATACTTGTTATGACATTACGAATACAAAA